>NZ_JAUBQE010000035.1:0-79294 GCF_036701115.1 Microcoleus sp. Pol1C5
TCTTCTTTATATTTGGGAACTAGCTCACAAAAACGATACCTACTAATTGTAGCACTATTTTATGAAATTGGTATAAGAGAAGAAAGTAAGAATAAGATAGGTAATCTTAACTTGATATCAATTAAAAGCAGAAGGGATATTTTGGGATTATGACCGAAAAAATGACTTTTTTGGATGATTAATTCGATTTTTTTCGGTCTTCTACCTTTTACCTTCTGCTTTCACTTATTAAGAATTGAGTTCTCCGGGCCAGCCGCCGTCTAGAGGCAACTCTGGCAGATTTAAAGGCAAAATGCTGCTGCCATCAGTTGCTGCTGATTCGGAATTTTGGCCGCCCAAGGGGTTAACTTGATTCGTTTGGCTGTTTCCTGAGTCAGTCAACAGCGGTTTTATCTCCGAGGATGCGGGCCCTGCTGCTGCTTCCCCAGCCATCGGGCCGAGCCAGGACATCCTGCCGGGTACGGGTTTGCGAGTGGGCTGGAAGCTTTGCAGCATTTCTGATAGCTGGAGTCCTTCGAGAGAGACCAACTTGGACTCGCGCAATTTGTGCCACACCGATCTAGACATTAGCAAACTGTGTTCCACGCGCACTGCTCCAAATTGCTCTAAATAAGCTTCCCGTTCCGGCTGATAGTCAGCGGAAGCCAGTCGCAGGCTTTGAACCGGGAAATCTTGAACGAGCCGCGCCATCTGGGACAGCAGTTCTGGGTACAGCCAAGTGTAGGCGGGGTGTACAGTCAACTGGGCGACGTGCGGTTGCTGGCCGTTGCGCGATAGCTGCACCTGAAAATAGCCGATCGCGGCTTTGCGCTGCGGTTCAAACACGTAACCGCTGACTACCTCGGTTTTGCCCAGCCACTGTCTGACACCTTCGACTAAAGCGCCAAAAAAACTGGTTTTGAAATCTTGAATGTGGCGATCGAATACTTGGCGCACCAGGGGCGGCATAGACGCGGTATCCAGTTGGTAGAGCAACTGAGCGTCTGCGTTGCTAACAGGCAGCAGGTTGGGCAAATCTGGGGTCGAGTTTGCCATTTCTTGCAGGCGTTCTGGGGCGATCGTCCAGTAAGTCATCTGGGCCAAAGGCTGAAACCCGTTTTGCCGATACAAAGCCAAGGAAGTTTTGTCGCCGACATTCACTTCCAGCAGCCACGTCCGCGCCTCCCAGACTGCCTCAAAGCAGTACCGCAGCAGCATGGAACCAATTCCTTTGCTGCGGGCTTCCGGGTCTACTCCTATGCGATCTATCCGCCAAGTGCTGCGGGTGCGGTTGAAAGGAGAAATCTGAATTATGCCCTTAACAGTCCCCTCTTCTTCGGCAACATGGGCACGGAACAGGGACTGACAAGGGTTGGGAAACAAGCTAAAAATCTTTAGCAGTCCGTACCAGCGACGAATCTGCTGCAACTTTCTACCTAGTACCACGTCGCCACTTCCGCCCTTGCGGTTTTCTGGCTCTTCGGCTGTTTCCGCGCACAGTTGTTCCATCACCTCGATGTCGCGATACTGAAACGGGCGAATCACAACCTGGTTTTGGTTTTGGGAGGGAAATGAAGTCATAGCATAAAAGTGGAGAATGGAAATTTAAAAATAAAAATTCAGAAAGGGGAAGAGTTAGATAAGTTTTGAGTTTTGAATGGGTAAATTTTGAGTTCAAAACTTATAACTTTTGATTCTTCTCCCTTTCTTGCTCGATCGAAAATTAAAAATTGCAAATCATCTTTTTGAATTTTTAATTTTCTGTTTTCAACTCAAGATTTTTGTGGCAGAGGTCGAATTACAACGACCGGTGTTCGCTCGTCAGCATTCCCGGCGGGGTTGCTGCGCAAGGCTTCCTCTAAAAATGTTACCGATAAATCGGAGGTCGCTGCTAATATCTTAACTGCTTTCAAGTCATTAGCGTCTACGATCGCCGCCGCAAGTCCGGTTTCTCGTTGAATTTCTTCTACAACTTGCTGGGGATTGTCTGGGCCGAGGACAATAAATTGGTCGAAGGGAGGCAAAGTCCCGGTAACGTCGTCAATCAGCCTGGCTTGTTCCCCTGCTAGTTGGTAAAAGACTCCCGGTTTACCAAATATTTTCGCCACAGCGCCGATCGCAAAAGCTGCTACTACGCGCCAAGGGCCAACTACATCAACCAACGTCTGCATTCCGCAAGCCGTGGCCAAACTCGACGTGGGCAAGAAAAACAAGCACACTCGCTTTGCCGCCCATCCGGGTTTGACTTCGCTGGGATGGCGGTAGCGTCCCTGCATCAAAGCTAGGGGAGTTTCTGCCAAGGCGACAATATCGCCTTTCTGGGCGCGCGGCAGCACGTACCGCTTGACTATTTCGACTGGATTGTCCAATTCGGCCAGTATGTGAGTGCGAATCGGCAAGACTTCTGCAACTCCGACATTTCTGGCGATGGGTACGGTGTCCGAGTTGGGAAATTGCAGCGGGACTACTACGTTACGGATTTTGGGGATGCGCCCGCCCGGGCCGTAGGTGACGAAGTGTACTTGCACCCAAGCCGACTGCAATTTGGTTAAATCTTGCCCTTGAATGTCTACAGAAACTTTAATTTTCGTGGTTTTTTGGGCTTTAACAATATAGCCAAACCAGTAATCGTCTGCTCTGGCTGCTGCCTCTTTGTGGCAAGGAATCACCTTTGTCTGGGAAGTAACGCCATCCAAACTTCCGTCAGACAGCAGTTTCACCTGCGCCCGCACTTCCGGCAACATAATCTCAAAGCGCTGTGTCAGGTTGCGGAACTCCATTTCCCCGACTAAAAGATAACGGTTGGGTTCCGAGATGGCTAAGTGCCATTCTCCGGCTGTTAGTTCTAGTTTATTTGGACTTCCAGTCCGGCGATAGTTCAACTCTAGGCCTAACCCGCCCAATGCTAGCAGCGAACCTGCTGCTGCGACTCCTGTTGCTAAAGTCTCGATCACTCTAATTACCGCCAATAATAATTTCTGTTTACTTTAGTCGATCTCTGTCACTTCGATCGACGATCCGGTAGTAATTGAAGTTTTGGGGGTTGTTGGGGGCGATCGAACTTATGCCCAATTACACGTAAGTGCGATCGCCTCTGGTGGCTACAGCGGTTAAGTTGCTGTTCAAAAAGCTCTCATCGGGAGTTAGATCACTCTAAAATCTGACCTTGCTTAATCAGGGTATGAAAAAAATTAGTTGAAAATCCCGAATCTTTGTGGATACTGGTTTCTCTGACTTGCATATTTAGCCTTTCCTATCCTAAATCAGCAACGTCTACAAAACAAATTACTTAACTCAATAGTAGGAATTTTCTAAAAAAATATATTGTATATTTTTTTAGACGTTAATTTATAAGCAGGTACTCCACATTTTTTTAGAAGATTTATTAATCATTTAATCTGTAAAAAAACTGTATACATGAGTTATTTTTGGCTCGCTAAGCTAAGACTTTTCCAGATGTGCGATCCTCTTCGAGGGCTTCGCTAACGTGCGCCTCCAGCTTCTTCAAGGTCGAATGAACAGCGAGCCGCTAGCGCCGTAGTGGTCAGTACCTTTAAGAATCTACTTCTTAAGTAACAGTCAAAATCTAGTTCTTAGGCAGTACATTTTCGGAGAAGTATATAGTTAGCCTAGTCAATGTAGCAGTAATACCCAAGGATATCTATGACTGATAATAACCAGCCTTTTAACCAGCCTGAAGCCAATCCTGACTTCCAGGAAAAGAATGTTGACAATAGCGAGAACCAGCAGCTTCAGGTTCAGACTAACGAAAATGCAGAATCACAGGAAGATCAATTATCAGGCTCAGGCATTGGTGCGAGGATAGCTGGAGCAGCAGTCGGTGGTATACTAGGTGCTCGCTCTGGAGGCATTATTGGTGCTGTAGCAGGCTCAGTTGCTGGCGCTATTATTGGTAAAGGTACTGCTGATACTGTTAACCGTGCTGTAGATAATTTAGGGGATGCAGCACACACTGTAGCAGACGGTATTAAACACACTGTAGAAGAGCTAGGGACAGTAGCAAGGGAAACTGCTGAGGAAGTTAAACCATCTATCAAAGCTACAGCAGAAGCAGTCAAGGAGACTGTTGAGGAAACTAAGCCTTCGATTAAAGGTATAGCCGAATCTGTCAATGAGACAGTCAGGGAAGCCAAGCCTTCTGTAGTAGATGCAGTCAAGAGCGCATCCGAGGAAGTCAAACCTACGATTAGAGAAGTAAAAGATTCAGTCAAGCAGACAGTCGAAGGTGTCAAGCCATCTATACAAAGTGCAGCGGACTCTATTAAGAGTACGGCTGATGAAGTTAAGCCTTCTGCCAAAGCTGTAGCTCAAGAAATTGAGGGCGCAACTAAGGAGTTTAGATCGACTGTAAAAGATACAGCGAAGGCAGTTGAGCCATCTATAAAAAGTGCAGCCGAATCGCTTCAGTCATCTGGCAAGAGTGCAGCCGAATCAATCAAGTCATCTGCTCAAAGCGCAGCCGAATCTGCTAAAGGTGCAGCGCATAATGTTAAGTCATCTGCCCAAAATGCAGCCGAATCTGCTAAAGATGCAGCGCAGGATGCTAAGCAGGATGTTAAGTCATCTGCCCAAAATGCAGCCCAATCTGCTAAAGGTGCAGCGCATGATTTTAAGCAGGATGTTAAGTCATCTGCCCAAAATGCAACCCCATCTCCTCAAGGTGCAGCGCATGATTTTAAATCATCTGCCCAAAATGCAGCCGAATCTGCTAAACGTGCAGCCCACGATGTTAAGTCATCTGCCCAATATCTAGCCGAATCCGCCGAGGAAAATAAGGATAGTGATCTTCACATCTCCGGCAGTCCTGAACTCAAACACAAAGTGGTCATTAATGACAAGAGAATCATTAAGGACTAGGTAAAGTAAGGGCTTAACTCCAGCTTGTTAAAGCTAGCCCTAAGAGAGTTTAACAGAGAGTGGATCTTAGAAAAGAGTCCACTCTTTTCTGTTTAGGAGGAATGCGATCGCCTAGGGTTTAACGGAGAGTCTATTTATTGAGGAACTCTCCCCCTGAAAAAGGAGAGATTTCGTTCATAGTTCAGAATAGGTTGTAGCCATTTGGCGTAACTGCTCACCGCAACAAAGTTGCGGTGAGCAGTTATACTTTAACTCAGAGTGCGCCGCTTAAGATTTCCTTACATAGTGATAAATTTTTCTACAGACTTACTTAGAGTGAAACTTTATTTGGCGCTAAAACTGTTAAGGCTTTGATTGTTGTGCCTCTTGGGAGCGAAGATACGGAAATATTTGTGTGGGAGGCGAACAATTGCTCGACTACGGGCAGAAGTGGTTAAAACTGCTAAAGTTTTTTGTAGAAAAAGCTGCTTGATAATCGAGAAATAGTTAGGGTCAAGCTGATGTGGCCAGTTCAACCCCTAACTATTTAATATCCAAATTGCAAAGTCACAGAAGCTTCTACCTGCTGTTCCCCTCCCACCACAGGCGTTGTAGCGTCAGCAGCAGCCATGCGAGCACCAGCCACTTGCCGATACATTGGAGGCGGCGCGATCGCACCGTTGACTTGAATGCCCAAAATCTCTCCGCGCTTGAGGTTGAGGGCGCTAAAGACTGCATCCGCTTGCGCTTGAGCGTCTTGAGTTGCTTTGCGGAGTGCTTGTTTTCGAGCAGATTCGATCGCACTATCGGCAGCGACAAAACTCACGCCGTCGATGCGTGTGGCTCCGGCATTCACCGCATCGTCAAGCAAAGTGCCGGCAGATGCAGTATTAATCCGAAAACTGACGGTATTCGTCGCCGTATAGCCCGTCAAGCGCTGTTGGTTGTTGTCGTAGTTATAAATGGGATTGAGGGTAATGCCGGCAGTTTCGAGTTTTTCGACTTGGCGCGATCGCAGCAACTCTACCACAGCGGACGATCGTCTCGCCGCTTCCTGCTGCACCTCGGCCGCCGTTTTCCCCTGCACCTCAACCCCCAGCCTCACTTGTGTTTGGGTGGTAGGAATCGCTTCCACACCCCGCCCAGTAACACTCAGCGTTCTGATCCGCTGTTCTTGAGCGACAGCCGGATCTAATCTCACAAAACTCACGAGAGTTAAGGTTAAACACAACGCTGTTACCAGACTGCGGAAATTAATGCGATCGCGCGATCGTAAAGTTGAATTCATAAATTTGATTCTCCTCACATACAACAGATGCTATACTTTACCTTCCCACTGAAATTGCTAAATATCCGGGTTGTTACATTTTTAGCAACTAAAAAAATAGTCCGTACTTCTGAAGAAATTGTGAGTTATTATAATGTCCGCAGGACGCTCCCCTAAAAAATCGGTGTTCTAGGCAAAATCAGAGGTTTGGCAATTATAAATACAGAAACCCACCCAGTTTATGACACTCCGACGCAACTCTTATTTCATTTTAAATAAAATTTAACAATGATAAAATTATTAAAAGATGCAATCCTTAAAACAAGTTGCCCGCCGACTAAAAAAAGAAACTTACGCTGTTTATTTAGCAAGTACAGATCAGAGAGTACCAAGGTACGCCAGAATTTTAGCAGGCCTTACGGTTGCCTACGCTTTTAGCCCGATCGACTTAATTCCTGACTTCATACCGATTCTCGGCTACTTGGACGATTTGATAATTGTACCTTTGGGAATTTGGCTGGTACTGAAGATGATTCCGCCACAGGTTTTAGCCGAGTGTCGGGAAAAAGCAGCCGCAGAAATAGAACGAGGAAAACCGATAAATCGGGTTGCCGCTGTTGTGATTGTTGCCCTTTGGATTAGCTTGGGAATATTAGCAGCAATGTGGCTGACACGGATATTTAAACGTTAAAAAAAATCACCTATCTAGTTATAGTGTAGGGTGCGCGCCGAGCACCTTACCTTAAACAACTCGCTTGGAAAAAAAATATTTAAAGTTCAAAAAATCACCGTTCTAGTTATAATATAGGGTGCGCTAGGCGCACCTTACCTTAAAAAAAACTCGCGGTATCGCATACCAAGTATTATTTACTCCTTAAAAAATTAAACTAACTTTCTAGCTATGACTCAAACTACTGATTTCCTCAGCCACCTCAACCCATCTCAGCGCCAAGCAGTCGCCCATTATAACGGGCCGCTGTTAGTAGTAGCGGGCGCTGGTTCCGGCAAAACCAGAGCTCTAACTTACCGAGTTGCTAACTTAGTTCGCACGCATCGAGTCGATCCTGAAAATATTCTCGCGGTGACATTTACAAATAAAGCCGCCAGGGAGATGAAAGAAAGAATTGAGAAATTGCTGGCAACTCAGCAAGCTGAAGCGGAATATGGCAAACCTTTGGTAGACTTAGCCCCGGATGTACAAACCAAATTGCGATCGCAAATTTACCAGAGAATTACCAAGCACATTTGGATGGGAACTTTCCACTCTTTGTGCGGCCGTATTCTCCGCTACGATATTGAAAAATACCAAGACGAAAAAGGCCGCAAGTGGCAGAAAAATTTTTCAATTTTTGATGAATCAGATGCTCAAAGTATCGTCAAACAAATCGTCACCAAAACACTGAACCTCGACGACAAGAAATTTGACCCGCGAAAAGTCCGCTATGTCATCAGCAACGCTAAAAATAAAGGCTTGTCACCTCAAGAATACCAAGCAGCAGAACCGGATTACAGAGGTCGCGTGATTGCCGATGTTTACAGTCGCTACCAAGACGCTTTAGCAGCCAACAATGCGCTAGATTTTGACGATTTAATCCTCGTTCCCGTTAAACTGTTGAGCCAAAACGAGCAAGTATTAAATTACTGGCATAAAAAGTTTTGCCATATTTTAGTTGACGAATACCAAGATACTAACCGCACTCAATACGATTTGATTCGGATGCTGGTAACAAATAACGTCGACCCTAAAAAATTCGATAAATGGCAAAACCGCTCGATTTTTGTCGTGGGGGATGTCGATCAATCAATTTACAGTTTTCGCATGGCAGATTATACCATCTTGCTGGAATTTCAACAGGATTTTGGAGATGGTTTATCTGACGAAAAAACTCGAACAATGGTAAAATTAGAGGAAAATTATCGATCGCGCGAAAACATCCTGCAAGTGGCGAATCACTTGATCGAACACAATACCGAACGGATCGAGAAAATTCTGCGCCCGACTCGCGAACCGGGAGCTCCGATTGTTGTCTGGCGCGCCGACAACGAATTAGATGAAGCGGAATTTGTAGCGGGTCAAATTCATTCGTTGAAGCGCCAAAATTCCGAATACGAAAACGGCAGTAACTTTGCGATTCTCTACCGCACAAACGCTCAATCTCGATCCTTTGAAGAAGCGTTAATGCGTTTAGACATTCCTTACAATATTGTCGGCGGTCTGAAGTTTTACGATCGCAAAGAAATCAAAGATATCCTAGCATACCTGCGGGCGCTTGCCAATCCCGACGATAGCGTCAGCCTCAAACGCATTATCAATACTCCCCGTCGCGGCATTGGGGATACCACATTTTCCAAAATCGAAGACGCTGCAACTCAGTTAGGCATACCGTTGTGGGAAATCCTCAGCGATGAGTCTTCTGTCAATACTCTAGCAGGGCGATCGGCAAAAGCTATTATTAAGTTTGCCGAAATGATTGGTCGTTGGCAATCCCAAGTTGAAACTCTGCCGGCTTCGCAAATTGTCCAAGGAATTATCGAAGATTCAGGCTACATTCAAGATTTAAAAAATCAAGGAACCGAGGAAGCAGAAAATCGGATAGAAAACGTCAGAGAATTGTACAATGCTGTCCTGCAATTTGAAGAACAAAACGAAGAACCGACGCTGACATCATTTTTAGCAAAAGCATCTTTAGCATCCGATTTAGATGACTTGCAGGAAGAAGATTCCCGCGTGTCGCTGATGACGCTGCACTCAGCTAAAGGGTTAGAATTTCCCGTAGTATTTCTAGTCGGGATGGAACAGGGTTTATTTCCCAATTTCCGCAGTTTGGACGACCCGAAAGCGATCGAAGAAGAACGCCGTTTGTGCTACGTCGGCATCACTCGCGCCCAGGAATTGCTATTTCTTACCCACACTCGCGAACGCCGCCTCTGGGGAGGTTTCCGGGAACACTGCACCCCTTCGCTATTCTTAGGGGAATTGCCCACACATTTGCTGGCGGGAAGTGCGAAGAAAACTCAAGCGGGGAAAACGGCTGCATCTAAGGGAAAAACTAATAATTCAGCAGCTAATTCCGGGAGTTCTCAAGCGGGAACCAATGGACAATCGACGGATTGGCAAACGGGCGATCGGGTTTTTCATCATGCTTTTGGAGTTGGAGAAATTACCCACGTCTTGGGAGAAGGCGATAAAACTAATCTGGCAATTAAGTTTTCGGGTTTGGGCAGAAAAATCATCGATCCAAGGACGGCTAAGTTGCAGCGAGTGTAATAGACATCGCAAGAATTGCCAGTCTTGAACAGGCAGGATGCCTGTTCCACAAGAGTTATTGGAGATGTTTAATATACATCGCAAGAATTGCCAGTCTTGAACAGGCAGGATGCCTGTTCCACAATAATTGTGCCAGAGGTCTAATATAAAACTAGAAATAAAAACATCAGCTTTTATGCCTTACAGTCAATTTACGACAATCGGCAAGGTTAAAGAAGCCTTCAATCTTAAAGTAGTGGAAGGAATCAGATTTCTGCCGGAAATCGAACCGATCGCACCCGGAACAGCCTTGCAGACCATGCTGGAGACAAATTTGCCTTGGGCGATCGCCACTAGCACCTAAAAAGCCCGTTCTGAAGCTATTATTAACCCTGTATTGCTGGAAGTTCGCAGGATTCTGAACCAACAAATCAGCGTGTTTTCGGGTGAGGAATTTAATGTTGATGTAGCTGTTGGACTTACAGGAGTTTGCGATTTTATCATCAGCCGTTCCCCCGAACAATTAGACATTGAGGCCCCGGTAATTGTGATGGTAGAAGCTAAAAAAGGAGATTTGAAAGTAGGTTTGGGTCAATGTATTGCTGAAATGGTGGCGGCCCAGAGATTTAATGAAGCTAAAGGGCGATCGATTTCCGTCATCTACGGCAGCATTTCCAGCGGCACAGCTTGGCGGTTTCTCAAGCTGGAAGGGCAAATAGTGACGATCGATCTTACCGATTATCCGCTACCTCCAGTAGATAAAATATTGGGATTTTTAGTGTGGATGGTGCGCGAAAATTAGCATTATATCCCCATCGCACCCCGCATTGCCAACAGCGCCACCCCGTAAGCAGCCGCAGTATGAACCGGCGTTTCAACAGGAACTTTTAAATAACGCTTTCTAATCGCACTCCAAACCGAATTTTTTGCCCCGCCGCCAGCAGTATAAACTTTTATCAAAGGAGTTGCACCCAATTCTTGCAATAATTGATATCCCCGCGCTTCAATCCGCGCTATGCTTTCTAGCAAACCGTGCAGAAATTCCACTGAATCAGTGGGACGCGGTTCGAGTCTGGGCGGCAAATTCGGGTCATTAATCGGAAAGCGATCGCCCTTTTTCAACAATGGGTAATAATCCAGTAAACTCTCTTGTTTTGGATCAATTTGTGTGCTATAATTATTCAACTCCACATCAGTAAAAAAGTGTCGCAGCACGGCACCTCCGGTATTAGAAGCACCTCCAACTAACCACAAATCGCCTAATTTGTGACTGTAAATTCCGTATCTAAAATCATCTACGCGGGTATGACTTAACAGTTTGACTGCTAGTGTAGAACCGAGAGAAGTTACTGCTTCCCCTGGTAAAGTGACACCGCTTGCTAAAAATGCGGCAATGCTATCGGTTGTACCAGCACAAATCATACAATCGCGGGGGAAACCGAAGCGATCGCCCACTTGAGATCTCACTTCCCCCACAGGCGTACCCGGTGCGACAACTCGCGGCAATTCAGGCGTTGCAGCGCCCGCAATTCCCTGTGTCAGCCAATTCGGATAGCACAAAGTATCAACATCAAAACCGAGTTTCAAAGCATTGTGATAGTCGCTAATTCCCAATTTCCCGTGCAGCAGAAATGCCAGCCAGTCAGCTTGATGCAGGAAATAAAGCTTCTCAACAACAGGCAAGATGCCTGTTCCACAAAGACTGAATTGTGTTGTGGGGTGGGCTTCTAGCCCGCCCTCCTGCCACCACAGGAGTTTGGCCAGACTGGATGTAGCGCTTAATACTGTGTGGTTATCCGGCGCGATCGCCCGCAACCTCTCTGTCACGGCTGCACCGCGCGCATCATTGTATAAAATCGGCTCGCATACTGGTATACCGTCGGTATTGCACAGCATGACAGTGGAAGATGTGCCGTCAAGGGCGATCGCCCTTACCTGATTGCGGATTGCTGGGGGAATTTGCTCGATCGAATCCCATAGCGCATTTTGCCACACCGAGGGCAATTCA
Organism: Microcoleus sp. Pol1C5; assembly: GCF_036701115.1. Lineage (NCBI taxonomy): Bacteria > Bacillati > Cyanobacteriota > Cyanophyceae > Oscillatoriales > Microcoleaceae > Microcoleus > Microcoleus sp. Pol1C5. Next base: position 11,359 of record NZ_JAUBQE010000035.1, read on the forward strand.
AGCTGTTGTTGCCCGTTGTTGGCAAAAGTATATTCTGTCTCACAATGTATTGTACCCTGGGAGTCGATGATTGTCGATCGAGCGCCAGTCGTGCCGAAATCTATTCCCAAATAAAGATTCATTTGTTACTCCGGCGAATTTTTCTATAGAGAAGTCTCCTTGTGTCTACGAGCAGCTAAGGCTAATTCAAAACCTGCCTTGAGTTGGTCAGCTTGGTCCGAGGCATGGGACGCTTCTCCTCCTTGCCTTGCTTTGAGTTGTAACGGTGCGGTGATCGCAATCCGTTCCTCTTCATAGTGCGTAAGAGCTTTAGCAACACAAGCAGTATCCTGCAAGTTCAGCCCCTTGAGTGCTTTTCTTAAAGCAACAGCATCCTCAAATGCCATAGTAGACCCTAATCCTAAGGACGGTCGCATCGGGTGAGCGGCATCCCCTAATAAGGTGATTCTCTCTCTATCCCCCCATTGGGATACTGGTTCCCGATCGAACACGCCAGTTTCCACAATGGTGGTAGGGTCAGTTGCTCGAATAACCCTTTCAACAAAGGGAGTCCATTGGTCAAAAACTTGGAGAACCATAGCTAAAACATCGCTACTCTTCTCTGAAGTCGGATGGAGTGCAGTCCCTGTCCAAGCCAGTGCCTCGCCTCCTGCATCCATAATCCAAAAATTTTTCTGGTCTCCTACCACCAGTTGAAAACCAGCCCCTTCTGCAAAGGGTTCAGCGAGGGGGGCTAGGATTTGACGGGGCAAGATTCCTCGCCAAGTCATGGTTCCAGTGTACAGAGGCGCACCATCTCCCACGGTAAGAGCGCGAACCGCGGAGTGATAACCATCGGCACCAATTAACAGTTGTGCGCCAACATCGGCCTGATTCTCAAAGTGCAAACGTAAGGGAGGCTTGGACGGATCAGCGACCTTAGTGAAGTTGAGAAACTTATGGTTAAGGTGAAGGGATACGGTAGGTGGCAGTGTTTTGTGCAATGAGGTTTGTAGGTTATACCACGCTAGCCAAGTGAAGGGAGTACCCGCCAAGGGCGATTCATCAGAAAACAGAACCTCGCCATTGGGTCTCATCAGCAGTTGTCGCTGTGGGTTAGCAGAAGCGGCACGAACTTCGGTAGCGAGATCGGCATTGATGAGAGACAATGCGTTATACCCCGCTTCTGCCAACCCTAGAGCAGCGCCGATGGGACGTAAAGCTCTAGCTCGTTCAAACACAGCTACCGAAAAACCTAAATTGGCTAGCCCATGGGCTGCACATAGTGCGCCTGGTCCTGCACCAATAATGGCGATATCGAAAGTTGGGGTTTCAGTCATGAATGGTGTTGATAGATTTCGGACTTGTGTGTACGGGGTAGCCTTAAAAAGGGGGGGGACAGGAGTCCGATCGCGCGTCCCTCTTCTTAAGGATGCGAAGGGGATTGGGACTCGGCGATCGACCAGAGATACAATTGTTTTCAGGAAATTCTTGACACCTATGGGCTGACCCCCGTGTCCCTACTTTCATCCCTTAAACTTTTGCCCCGCACTCAGGACAAAAGTTATTGGTCGAAACATTCTTAGCGCCGCAACTGGGACAATAAACCAACTCCGCAGATTGCAACTTGCTACGTTCGGGCAAACCCACCAAGGGCTGAAATCGCTATAGATTACAGCTTACAGCTCTCGATGCGAGAGAAGAACCATAACGCCACTTCACACCCAAACCCCGGAACCCACCCCACCACCCACACAGTTGCCTAGGGAGGTGGCCCACAGGTGCTTGCAGATTAAAGGTTAAATCATTGTAGCTCAACCAATCTTCCCTCCCCTTTCTCCTCTTTCGCCAACCGACGCGATCGCCGAGCTTCTTTTCAGTATCCCAATCAACTTTGCCGCCCACTTCCAACCAAATGTTTTTCTGGACGCTAAAACCAAAGCGACCCTGACTATATTTTACCCACAACTGGTCGATGGTGCGTAAATCATCGCAAGGAAAATTATCAATTGAGTCCGTATCAAAATAATCTTCCTTCTCCCGTCTCGCAGCTTTCAGCATTACCTTTATTGTTTCCTGATCCGCCTCTTTCCATTCCCCTGTGGCCAATAAATCCCGGAGACGAGTATAGTCAACACCCCACGCTGATTTAAGCGAGTCTGGTGGCGGTGCCGGTGAAGGTGTTTGAGCTGATAATTGAGGTGATTGATTGCCAAGAGCCTGCAAAACTTCAGTAGCAGATTGATAACGTTTCTTAATAGCAGGTTGTATCATTTTATCTAAAATCTGACCCAGTTCCGAAGTGACAGATGTTTTTAAGTGTTCTCGCCACACCCACTCAAACTCGCTATCATCGAATAAATCAATCGGTTCAACCTCAGTTAACAGACACAGACAAGTGACACCCAGACTATAAATATCACTCGCATGAATAGCTTTGCCGTTGGCTTGTTCTGGTGCCGTATATCCAGCCGTCCCGATCCTCGTTCCCGTTACCGCTAGAGCCGTTTGTGTTGCATATTTCGCGGCACCAAAATCAACTAAAACCAGTTGTCCATCTTGCCTAAGAATAATATTTTCTGGCTTGATATCTCGGTGAATAACTTGGCGAGAGTGAATGAACTCGAATACTTGCAATAAATTATTAAGCAAGTCGCGAATCTGCCTTTCGCTAAAATATCCCTTAGATTCTAGTGCTTCGGCTAAATTTTCACCGTCGATGAATTCTTGGACTAAATAATGCCGTCCATCTTGACTAAAATATGCTAATAAGTCGGGAATTTGAGAATGTTTACCCAACTGTTCTAGGCGTACTGCTTCCAGCTCAAATAACTCAGCAGCTTTCTGGATACTAGAAGCGCCTTGAAGTTGGGGGTAGAATTGTTTAATAACACAGGGAGGTTTTGATGGTTTATACTCGTCAACAGCTAGAAAAGTCCGCCCAAATCCCCCTTGTCCAATAATTTTTTGGGCTCCGTAGCGATCGCCCAATAGCAGTTTATTACCGCATTTTTGACAAAATTTTGTAGAGCCAGACGGGTTTTGGAATAGGCAGTCCGGGTTTAGACACTGGCTCATAAAATATGCTTACAGATTACAGATTAAAGCTCTTGATGCGATGCCAGCGGAGATGGTTTTAAATGTGAAACAGCAGATCCGGGTAAGGACATCGCATTGCCTTTCATCGTGTCAACATAACCCGAAAAACCGCTTAACCCGAAAGAGCGGCAGGGGTTTAAACCCCTGCCAAACAAGGCATTTCCCTGTCCCTAATTAAACTTTTGTCCCGCACTCAGGACAAAAGTTATTGGTCGAAACATTCTTAGCGCCGCAACTCGGACAATAAACCAACTCCGCAGATTGCAACTTGCTGCGTTCGGGCAAACCCACCATTTGAGCGTTGCTCTTACCTGGAACAACCATCGGATAGCAGTTTTCGTCCCTCGTCACCTTCACGTTCATCAGCACCGGGCCGTCATGAGCGAGCATTTGAGCGATCGCATCTTTGAGTTCCTCCGGCCGCGAAACCAGCATCCCTCTCACCCCGTAAGCTTCAGCCAGCATCACAAAATCCGGCATTCCTACAGTCATATTCGACGACGAATAACGCTCCCCGTAGAACGCCTGCTGCCACTGCCGCACCATGCCTTGCCAGCCGTTATTTACAATAACAATCTTGACATTAATGCCGTATTGTGCTAGTGTTCCCAACTCTTGAATATTCATTTGCACGCTAGCATCGCCAGCAATACAAATCACTTGCTCATTGGGTAACGCCATTTTCGCGCCCATCGCCGCCGGCACCCCGTAACCCATCGTGCCCAAACCAGCACTAGAAATCCAGCGGCGCGGCCCGTTGTTCAAGAATTGAGCCGACCACATTTGATGTTGACCGACATCCGTTGTGTAGTAAGCATCCGGCGCTTGGGTAGCCAACTCGGAAATCACCTCTTGCGGAGACAAAATGTCTGGGTAATGAGGCACAACTAACGGATAGTCCTGTTTCCACTGATCGATCCTGTGCAGCCATTCCGCAGTCTGTCCGGCCTTCCCCGAAACTCCAGTTTCCCGACAGCGGCGCAGCAAATCGATCAAAACTTGGCGGACATCTCCGACAATCGGCACGTCAGGGCCGCGATTTTTGCCTACTTCCGCCGGGTCGATATCGATGTGAATCACCTTTGCGCGCGCGGCAAACTCGTCTAATTTGCCCGTCACGCGATCGTCAAACCTCGCCCCCACAGCCATCAGCAAATCGCACTCGGTAACGGCAAAATTAGCGTAAGCAGTACCGTGCATCCCCAGCATTTTCACCGACAAAGGATGGTTTTCGTCAAAGGCACCTTTGCCCATCAGCGTTGTCGTGACCGGCAATTGGAAAAGTTCGGCCAGTTCCTTAATTTCTTCGTGGGCCCCCGCCGCGATCGCCCCGCCGCCGACATAAAGCAAAGGACGCTTCGCTTCCTTCAGCAAATGAATTGCTTGATTAATTTGCCGGGGATTTCCCTTCACCGTCGGCCGGTAGCCCGGAATTCTCACCGCCCCAGGTTCCACGGGCAGATAGTCAAATTCTTCTAAACCCACATCCTTGGGCACGTCAACCAAAACAGGCCCCGGCCGCCCTGTACTCGCGATGTGGAAAGCTTCTGCTACAATTCGCGCCATATCTCTCGGGTCGCGCACTACATAGGAATGCTTGACAATTGGCAGGGTAATCCCGTAAATATCAGTTTCCTGAAACGCATCAGTGCCGATCGCCGGACGGGGAACCTGACCGGTAATAATTACCATCGGGATCGAATCCATGTGGGCCGTCGCAATCCCCGTCACTAAATTAGTTGCGCCCGGGCCCGAAGTAGCAAAACAAACCCCAACTTGTCCGGTAGCGCGGGCGTACCCGTCGGCGGCGTGAGCAGCACCTTGCTCGTGGCGCACCAGAATATGTTTGATAGCGCCGGTTTCTTCAGCGCGGTAGAGTTCGTCGTAAAGCGGTAGAATTGCGCCGCCGGGATAACCAAAAATATGCTTGACGCCGTGGCGGATCAAGCTGTCAATCAGAGCAAATCCACCAGTTGCACGCTTGATGGTCACTTTAGTTTTTAGTTGCACAGAATTTCCTTCCTTAAACTAATTATGATTTTTAATGAAAGCTTTTATACTACTTTAATCTCAATTAATGAAACTATGAAAATTTAAGTGGTGAGATTTTACAAAAGATTTCTCGATCGCAGAGGGTTGGCCCGATCGAGACATTGTGAAACAGCAGAGGAAGAAAAGAAAAAGAGGAAATAGCGGCCTGTCTGCCGGTTTACCGCGATATGACGCTTGTATAGCATTCGTCATGTGGCATTCGACCACAAAAATAATCGTTTCAGCAATTAAGAACGTCCTCACTATCAGGGGGATTGCTATGTTAGAGATCGATCGCGAAAATAAAGCCCTCTTCCCTCTTCCTTATCCCTTCTTCTTGACCTCCGTTACATCCGTTACCTCCGTTACATCCCGTACATTGCTCGTTGCCGAACTTCCTTCTTGCCAAAGTTCAGAGAACATCCTGCAAAACTTTGCGGGTATGTCGCCAAGCTGCCATGCCCATCACCGAGACCAAAAAGCCCAAACTCAGCAACACGATCCGCAAGCCGAGGTCATCCGATCGGACGGCTTTGCTGACAGCATCAGTCAGTGGGCCGGTAATCGCTAAAGGCAGGCTCAGAGCAATATTAATCGCATTGTTTTCCAATCCAAAGACTTTGCCCCGCATAGATTCTGGAGTTTTTTCTTGAATCAGAGCCTGCATCGGGCCGTTAATTAACGAAGCACCAAAACCGAACAGAGCACTCAATCCGAATCCCACCCACAACTGTCGAGTAAAGGCAAACATTGCTAATACAAAACCCATCATCAAGAAACCGATTAACGGTAGAGGTTTGTGGTGGAAGCGACCGCCCCAGTGTCCCAAAAAGGCTGCGCCGAAAACCATTCCGACTCCCGCAGCAGCCAGCAAAAAGCCAAATTGAGTTTCTTTGAGACCTATTTTGCCTGAAAGCGCGATCGCCAGCACCTGAAGCGCTGCAAACACTGAATACAAAATTGTCAACTGCACCATCGCGTTGCTGACAAGGTGATTGTGTTTCAAATAGCGCAAACCTTCTTTGAGATCTTGCCAAGGATGGACGTTTTTGCCACTGCTGCCGGCATGACTTTCTTTGATCCGCATGGCATAGATCAAACCTGCCGATATCAGGTACAAGCCGCCCAGCAAAAACTCTTGAGAAGCCGATCCGAAGCTGTGTTTGACCCAACTAAACAGCGGTTCGCCGATCGTCATCCCGACAATAATCCCGCCCATTGTGGACGAGGCGAACAGCGCATTTGCTGACATCAGTCCCTCTCGCCCCACAGCCAGAGGGATTGCCGCCTGCTCTGCCGGAGCAAAAAATTGCGTTACGGTAGAGATCAAAAACGTCATCGTCAGCAAAACCACAAAAGATTTGGGCAAAAACGGCAAAGCTACAATCAACCCGGCTCGAATCACGTTGCAGGCGATCAGCATTTGCTTTTTGGAAAAGCGGTCTACCACGATACCGGCTACGGAACCAAAGACGATTGCCGGCACGGTGTAGGCAATCATCACCGCTGACAGCATAGAATTTTCCGAATGTTGCCAAGAAACCGGCCAGGGTCGGTAGTCGCCGGTTTTCAGCAGAATAATCAGCAATACGTAAAAGATTTTATCCGCCACTTGGGCCAATAACTGGCCCGTCCACAAGGCTAGGAAGGGGCGATTTCTCAGTAGGGCATCAAGCCCGCTGCGGTCAGGGGGAGGGCTGGCTGGGTGCATAAGAATAGTTTAACTGACCGCCTCTGGCAATTATAGTTTTCAGCAATACGTGCAAATCTCACATAGCAAAGCGGAAACTCGGAAAACTCCTGTCTCCTTGGTTCTTTTTCTGTTTTAGCAGATCGGCGGGGGACGGCTGCTGCAGTCTTCTTAACTCTACCGCGATCGGCCGGAGCCGAGAACCCGCTCGCCCGGAAAATCCGAGAAGATTGTTAAAGGTTGGTGTGCATTTCATCGCGAGTACAAGATAGGGTAATATACTTGACAAAATACTTGCTGTTGGCAGTGATATTAAAAGATGTCACGCCGATTAAGTAATATAACGAAGGTACTAACTGTTAGGAGTGAAAAACTTGAAAAAGGTTGAAGCTATTATCCGCCCCTTTAAACTAGACGAAGTGAAAATCGCACTCGTCAATGCTGGTATTGTGGGGATGACTGTTTCTGAAGTTAGAGGTTTTGGCCGTCAGAAGGGCATGACAGAACGCTATCGCGGTTCTGAGTACACCGTGGAGTTCTTGCAAAAGCTCAAGGTCGAGATTGTTGTGGAAAACGATCAGGTTGACATGGTGGTTGATAAAATTATCGCGGCTTCCCGCACGGGCGAGATTGGCGACGGCAAGATTTTCATCTCTCCTGTAGAACAAATTATTCGGATTCGGACTGGGGAAAAGAACTTGGAGGCAATCTAAGATACTGGGGCATTGGGCATTGGGCATTAGGCATTGGTAATTGGTCATCGGTAACTAATCATTGCCAACGAAAAACCTCTTTCCTGTTTAATTTTGATACCTAAGTGTCAATCTCCAATGCCACAGTTACCCCGTGTTTTGGCTTTTTTCCTCATTGTGGGTTGACAATGTTAGTTAGTTGTGGTAAGAGAGCATGGAAGGCTCGGCCGCGGTGAGAGTGCGATCGCTTGATATCCGGTGTCATTTCGGCAAAAGTCTGTTGCTGTGCGGGTACGTAGAAAATGGGATCATATCCGAAACCTCCCGTACCGCGAGGAGTCTCCAGGATTTCGCCCGGACAAATTCCTTCTACTTGCAAGGCAATTGTACCGTCGGGACGGGCGATCGCGATCGCGCAAACAAATTGTGCTTCCCGGTTTTGTTCGCTGCCCAATTCTTTGAGAAGTCGAGATATCCTGTCAGCATCGGTTTTCCCGTAGCGTGCCGAGTAAATGCCCGGTTGGCCGTCGAGTGCATCTACCATTAAACCAGAATCATCGGCGATCGACCATTTGCCGGTTGCTTTTGCCACTTCAGACGCCTTCAAGCAAGCATTAGCAATAAAAGTTTCGCCTGTTTCCTCGATTTCCAACTCTTCCGGTTTTAGTTCCAATTCCCATCCCAAATCCTGAAGATAAACTTGCATTTCCTTAAGTTTACCCGGATTGCCCGTAGCTACAACTAGCAATTTGCGATCGGTCATTATTTCAATTAAAACTTACGGCTTGATATTAACAAAAAAAACGTCGCACGATCGCAAATAAGTTATATTGTTTCTGGTCGGTTGGGAGTCTGTTACTTGTAGGCTGGGAAATAATGGGATTTTTTGACCGCAGATATCGGCGGATGAACACTGATTAACGCTGATAGTATTTGAGCTATTTTTATCTGCGTTTATCTGCGGTTGAAAACTCTGATTAATTATGCGCCCACTTTTTCGCCCAGTTTAAGTTTTGCATAACTTCTTTCAATGTCGCTGCTTCTGAATACAGCCGCAACACTGGTTCGGTTCCGCTAAACCGAATTAACAGCCAGCTTCCGTCAGCCAAACGGAATTTATATCCGTCAACTTTGTTGCAATCTACAACTGCTTTGCCGGCGATTTCTGTTAAGGGTTGATTTTCCAACAGTCCCAGCAAGCGGGAACGTTCGTCCATGTTTGCTAAGTGCAAGTCGATTCTGTCGTAAGCTGAAGTAAAGCTTGTTTCTTGTTGCAGTCGGCTGTAAATTTCGCTTAAGTCTTCCCCGGATTTGACAACTGCTTCTAACAAGTACAGCGCTGATAGTAAAGCATCTCGTTCGGGGATGTGGGTACCGTAGCCAATTCCTCCCGATTCTTCGCCGCCGACTAATACTTGGGTGGTTAACATTCGATCGGCTATATACTTGTAACCGATCGGCGTTTCAAATAATGGCAAGTCGTACAGCTTGGCAATTTTGGGAATTATGTCTGAACCGCTGACTGTTTTGATGACTTCCCCGGTCAAGCCGCGCCGTTTTGCGAAATGTTCGATTAAGATGGGAACTAGGATTTGTGAACTGAGGAAGTTGCCGCTAGAGTCAACGGCTGCAATTCGATCGCTATCTCCGTCAAATACAAATCCGATCGACAAACCAGAGCTTTTTCGCTGGTGAGTACGCATCACCCGAAATAACTGCGACAGGTAGCGTGGCAAAGGTTCCGGTGCACCGCCACCAAAAAGCGGATCTCGATCGCCGTTGACTTCATGTACTGTTTCTTCTAAAATTTGAGCTAATCCTCCGGCGGCGGCACCGTGCATTACATCTACAAATACTGTAATTTTGCCGCTGGCGATCGCTTCTTTAATCGCTTCAATATCGACCATTTCACGCAAGGTTTTGCAGTAAGCCGGCCAAGGATTGAAATTCTCCAATTTCCCAGGAGTGGCTGAAAGTGCCGCCGGATTGTCGAGTTTTACTTCTATCTGTTGAGTAACTTCGGGCGAAACTGAACCGCCAAATCCGCCCTTGACTTTTAACCCTAAATATGCACCGGGATTGTGGCTGGCTGTCAGGACGATCGCACCCAAAGCATTTAATTGTTTGGCAGCTAAACTGAAAGCTGGAGTGGGGGCGTAGGATTCGCTAAGCAGCACGTCAAATCCTGCGTTTTGGATGGCAACAGCCGCTGTTTTGGCAAATTCTTCAGCCAGAAATCGGCGGTCGTGACCGACAATTACGGTACCGCTGTTGCCATCGCTGCCGCCGGTTTGTGCGAGAACTTGTGCCGCTAGGGGAGCGACTAACGCTACGCGATCGAATGTAAAATCGTCAGCAATGATGCCGCGCCAGCCATCTGTACCGAATTTAATGGGATTCATTTAGTCACAAGTCATGAGTCACCCGTCTATTTTATGGGTTTATTAGTCGATCGTCATCTGATTTTAGATTTTAGATTTTAGATTATGGAATTGCGACTGCGGATGAATCAGGGGGCTAGTGACCAAATTACTTGATTGCTAGCCACCAGCCAAAAAGTGATTGGCTGATGACTAATGACTAATGACTAATGATTAATGACTAATGATTAAAAGAATGCTGGTTGGTGGCGGATCAAATTCAGGAATTCTTCGCGAGTTTTCTGTTCTTCTTGGAACACGCCCAACATTGCACTCGTAACCGTCCAAGCACCAGGTTTTTGCACACCCCGCATCGTCATGCACATATGGCTGGCTTCCATTACTACGGCCACTCCCTTCGGTTCCAATATTGTCTGAACTGCTTCGGCAATTTGGCGCGTCAAACGTTCTTGCACCTGCAATCGGCGGCTGTACATCTCGGAAATTCGGGCTAATTTGCTCAATCCCACTACTTTTTGGTTGGGAATGTAAGCAATGTGAACTCGGCCCATAAACGGCAGCATATGGTGTTCGCACATACTGAATACGCTGATGTCTCGCACCAGTACCATTTCGTTGTGGCCTTCGTCAAAGATAGCGCCGTTGAGGAGTTCTTCGAGGGATTGACTGTAACCACTGGTGAGAAACCGCATTGCTTCTGCTACCCGTTTTGGGGTTTTGAGCAATCCTTCACGTTCGGGGTCTTCTCCTACTCCCAGCAGCATTGTACGAACGGCCTCCATCATTTCTTCCATGCCTACTTCTGAAGGTTTGGGCACGCTGGATTCTTGACCGTTCGAGGAATTGCGATCTGGTCGAGTTGGGATGCGCGGGGTGTTGTTATCTGCGGTTTGTAACAGTTTCATGCTGTCAGTCGAAATTGAGTTCGAGCCATTGGAATCGGGGGAAGATGCAATTGTCATAACAATTTGGTGTGAGGGTGAATCGATTTGCGATTTTGGATTGGGGGATATAGCTATAGATTCAAAGATTGTTGAATTCGAGAAAAATCCAGCAGTCTAAAATCTCAAGTTCACAAAACTCCTGCGTTGGACATGAGCGTGATTTCTTCAATTACTGCACTTGCTGGCAACTGAACTGCGTGCAGAATTGATTGGGCGACGATTTCTGGGGTTAACATGGCACTGCGATCGAAGTCGGCTTCCACGGTGTCTGTGTCCCACAGGGGAGTATTGACAGAACCCGGACAGATTGCTGTTACGCGAATTCCGTGAGTCCGTTCTTCGGCGGCTAAGGTTTTAGACAAAGCCATGAGACCGAATTTGCTGACGCAGTAGGCTCCCCAGTTGGGGAAGGCTTGGGTGCCGGCGATCGAGGAAACGTTGATGATGATTCCCGATCTGCGCTCGCGCATGGAGGGCAAAACTCCTAAAATGCACTGCCAAACGCTAGTCAAATTGAGGTCTAGAACGCTCTGCCACTCGGCTAGGGGCGTTTCGGTCAAAGAGCCGGTGTAGCCCATGCCAGCGCTGTTGACCAGGATATCTACGGAACCCAATTGAGATGCGATCGCGCTGATGCTGCTTTGCACTTGCTCAATTTTTGCCAAGTCTAAGGGATAAGCTTCTGCTTTCACTCCGACTTCTCGGGCTGCTGCGGCAACGGCTTCTAACTTTTCCGACTCTCGGCTAACTAATGCCAGATTTATGCCCTCGGCTGCGAACGCTAGAGCCGTCGCTTTGCCAATACCGCTGCTGGCTCCGGTTATCAGAGCCTGCTTTGTTGTTGGATGGTTCATTCAGTGTCCTAATACTTTCGCTCGGCAACTCCCTACAGCGTTGCAGCCTTCTTCGGCAAATTAGACAACTGTCTGCTGCGGGTGATAACAGTTAATTATGAGATGAACATTAAGAACTGTTAAGCCGGTGTCACCTGAGAAATTATAACACTGCTGACTGATCGGCAGAATAATGAGCTGTGAGTTATGAGTTTAAAGTTAAGAATTTTTAACTCATAACTGATAACTCTGAATCGATCGGCTCAAGCAGAAATTTCAGTGAACACACCGATATGGCGAAACTTTTGATATCGAAGCTCGCGTCGCTGCTGAGCCGTAAGCTGTGTGAGTTCTGCTAAGTTTTCCAACAAAGCTTGTTTGAGTATGGAAGCAGCTTTGAGGGGATTCGAGTGAGCGCCGCCGATCGGCTCTGGTACTATTTGATCGAGAATGCCGAGGTTTTTCAAGTCCCAGGAAGTAATTTTCAGGGCTTCTGCGGCCAAGTTAGCTTTGCCAGAGTCTTTCCAGAGAATGGCCGCGCAAGCTTCGGGAGTGGCGACGGTGTAGACGGAATGTTCCAGCATCAACAGCCGCTCGCCGACACCGATACCCAAAGCGCCGCCGGAACCGCCTTCGCCGATGACGGTGCAAATAATGGGAACGTCGAGGCGAAACATTTCTCGGAGGTTGCAGGCGATCGCCTCTCCCTGTCCGAGCTGTTCTGCTTCTAAGCCCGCCCAAGCCCCCGGAGTGTCGATAAAGGTAAAAATTGGCATTCCGAAGCGATCGGCGTGTTCCATCAACCGCAGGGCTTTGCGGTAGCCGCCGGGAGCAGCCATACCGAAGTTGCGGGCGATATTGTCTTTAGTGTCGCGCCCTTTTTGATGGCCGATAATGACTGTGGGACGCCCATCTATGCGGGCAATTCCACCGACGAGGGCCGGGTCGTCTCCGCCGCGCCGATCGCCGTGAAGCTCGATCCACTCGTCGCTAATTGCCTGAATGTAATCGAGCGTGCTGGGGCGGCGCGGGTGACGGGCGAGTTGCAGCCGCTGCATGGGGGACAAGCTGCTGAAGATTTCTTGTCGCAGTTGGGCCGAGCGAGCTTCGAGTTTGCGAATTTCGTCCGTGACATCGACGCTGTTTTCTTCGGCGAGTTCGCGAATCTGGTGAATTCGGGTTTCGAGTTCGGCCAGAGGCTTTTCAAAATCTAAGAGTAAGGGTTTACGGTCTGGGTTTGGCACGCGGATAATTTCTATAAGGTTTTGTCAGGTTTTGTCGATCGACTATTTCCAGATCCTACCCTGTCAGGGGATGCTGAAAAAGAGGGGAAATTTGGAAGTTTTGAATTTTGAATTATGCTTGGCATACTAAGCTTGTTGAAAACCAGAGACTTGAGCCTCGTTTTTTGCTACACTATTTTTGCTTGCTTCTGATTTTTACGCCTCTATTTCCCAGCGTCCCTGGGTTCCCCACCGCCACAAAAGACCTAACCCTGCTGAACAGTTCCCAAGTCCAAAAGCGACACCAGCGCGATCTAACTCACCACTTCGGAAGCTTTAACAGCCCTGTTTATATTACATTTTGTCGCCAACTATCAAATATCCGAAGAATTAAAGACAAACTCTTGCGACCAATCACATCCGCTTGTTCCGAACTACAAACTACTTTTATTATGCTCGTGCGCTGGGAAATAATCTTAATAGTTGACTGTTAACGCTTAACCTTATCAAAAAAGTTACTGGTTATTATCAGAAAAACTTTCCTCAATAACCAATAACTACAACAAATCACATCAAAATGACATTAAAGGCCTGAAACCGTGCTTGACAGAAATATGACCGATTTGCTCCATCTTTTCCACAGTAATTTGATTTCGTCCCCAAGAAAAGTTGGTATACATTTTTTCAAATTCCAGCAGCATTGATTCAGCAAAACAGGCAAACAACTGTCTGCCCGGTACATCCATATTGACAATCTTCATAATTTTCCACTCAATATCGAGGGAATGCTCTACAATGCCACCATTGAGTACGTAAATTTCTGGATGCTGAACCTGAGTTGCCAGATTTTTTGGATAGCCACCGTCAATCAATAAACAGGGTTGCTTCAATGTCTTAGGGTCAATTTCTACTCCCTTGGGCATACTGGCTACCCAGACTACAATATCGGCTTGGGGCAGGGCTTCTTCCAAGTCCATGATTTTGCCTCGCCCCAATTCTGATTGCAAATCTTGCAATCGTTCTTTGTCGCGGGCAATCAGCAACAATTCTGCTACATTTGTTTTAACATTGAGCCAGCGACACACCGCACTGCCAATATCCCCCGTAGCACCGCAAACGGCTACAGTGGCTTTTGAAAGTTCAATTCCCAATTTTGGGGCTGCTTCTTCTACTTGGCGGCAGAGAATGTAAGCCGTGTGAGTGTTACCAGTGGTGAAGCGTTCAAACTCCAACTTGAGATTGCGAATTTGCTTAATTTGCTGCAAGTTGAAAGTCTCAAAAATGATCGAAGAAAAGCCGCCTAAAGCAGTGATGTTAATCCCGTTTTTTTGAGCGTGTGCCATCGCATTAAGGATTTTGCGAGTGGCTGCTTTAATCCGGCGAGTGGCTAGCATTTCTGGCAGAAAACAGGACTCCACATAGCGGCCTTCTATTTTTTGTCCAGTGATGCTTGTTACCGTGATCTGATCAACTATTTGGGGCGGTGCGCTGCACCAAAAATCGAGACCTTGATCGGCATATTCTGGATAGCCCAGCTCGTTAGCTACTGATTGGGCGTGTTCTAAGCTGGTTAAGTGACCGATTAGACCAAACATTAAGTTGTCAAATGAAGGAAGATTGAAAATGGAAGATGGAAGATGAAATATGGAAGATGGGAAGATTAAAAATTTATATTTTAAAATGAGTTATCCCCTTTTTAATTTTTAATTTTTAATTTTTTTCCCATTCCTTATTTCCCAATTAACTAGGCTGCGAGGCCTTGTGCTGACATCCGCATAATATCGCGGTTGTTAAAGCCTATGTTGCCTAGGGCTTCGCCGTAGGCAATCATAAAGTCTTCGATTAAAGCGTCTTTTTCCATTCCCAACACGCGGGCATCGTCTGCGACAGAGTTTAGCAGTCTCCAGATGATGGGCAGGTTTTGGCGGTTGGCGGCTTCTAGTTCGGCTTTGGATTCCTCAAAGTGAGCTTGCAGCCAGACTTCCCCAAAGTTGAGGTGGCTATATTCTTCTTTGACGACGCCTTCGGTGATTTTGCGAGCAAAGTCATCGGCGACGGGGATGTAGATGTTGTAAGCTGCGATCGCAAAACACTCGATAATTAGCGATTGAATCAACAAGCAAGTTACAATCTGACCTTGGGCTGCAGCCGTCTGGAAGTTTTTGTGCAGTTCCGAAAAAAACTGCTTGGCAAATGCCATGTCGGGCGTGACTTTAAGATTCCGGCCACAAGCTTGGAAGCCTTTCATGTGGCGGTTCTCCATCTTGGACAAGCCAACTAACTCTGCTTTTTTGTCAGCCAACAGTTCGGCCAGTGTCAGGTAATTGTCGTGAGCTTCTTGTTCGCCTTCAATCACAATGGCGTTGATGCGACTGTAAGCATCTTTGTAAGTTTCGGTTTGAAAGTCAATTGTTGGGCTGGCCTCAAGCTGGGGCATAGATATGTAGTCTCCTCATATAAGCTTGTGGGATGTCTGCAAACCACTTTAAAATTGGGGGTCAGTGACAGTGCACTTTACCTTTTTTGAACGCACCCCATCTAAATCAGAGATTATAGCTGAGGATTCTTTCGACAAAGAACTTTTCTTTGACGTTCCGGGAAAAACTGGCGTCCTCAGCGTGTTTGCCGGACTTTTGCCGTCGAACACTCCAGAAAGACTATCGCTAGAATGCTATCTATTTACTAATTACTTGAATTAGTCGTTAGTCGATCTTTTGCCCGGAAATAGATGATAGAAATACGGTCTATGTCTCCACCTTGAAGGGTTTTACAGTACCAACTCTACCTCTAACATTATATCCTAATCACCACTTCCTCCCTAGGTACTCCTTCTTTCCCTCTAGGACATATTATGTTGTTGTATGGGAAGCCTCTGGGAGGCGATCGGGTGGGATAACGTCACAGGCTTATTATTTTAGGTTAATTCACAATTTTATGGGTAAATCCTTTGACAGATCTCAAGCGCTGGAACTGCTGAGTTTTATTTTGTTGCTGGCGGGGGCTGCGCTGGTGCTGCTGCCGCTGGCTGCTGTATTTTTGGTCTCTGTATCACCATCTGGTGTCGGTGTCAAGGCCACAGGCCTGACTTTTGCGAACTATCAGGAAGCTTGGCGACGTGGCAATTTTTTGTTGGCATTTGTTAATTCTACTCTAGTGGCGATCACAGTGACGGGTTTTCAGGTTGTAACTTCTGCTTTGGCCGGTTACGCCTTGGCCCGGCTGAAGTTTCGCGGGCGACAGGCGATTGTGTTGGGGGTTTTGGCAACGCTGGTAATTCCGTTTCAGCTTTTGGTGATTCCCATTTTCATGGTTTTGAAGTGGGGTCATCTGCTGAATACCTACGGGGCGCTGATTTTGCCGACGGCGGCTAACGGTTTTGGGATTTTTCTGCTGCGCCAGTATTTTATGACTGTTCCGGTTGAGTTGGAGGAGGCTGCAATGCTGGATGGGGCTAACCGCTGGCAGGTTTTGTGGCAGGTGATGTTACCTTTGGCCCGCCCTGCTTTGGTGACGCTGTTTTTGTTTACCTTTATCGGGGAGTGGAACGATTTGTTTAAGCCGCTGGTGTTTACGACGCGGCCGGAGTTGCGGACTGTGCAGTTGGTTTTGGCTGAGTTTCAGGAACAGTTTACTAGCAGTTGGCAGTTGTTGATGGCGGCGGTGGTAATTGGAACTGTACCAGTGGTGTTGCTGTTTTTGGCCGGTCAACGGCAGTTTATACGGGGGATTGCGGCGACGGGGATTAAGAATTGAGGTGGAGATGCTTGGCAATTAAGTTTGTAGTCAGATTTTGAAGCATTCTCAAGAACAGGCAAGATGCCTGTTCCACAAATACTAAATGTTCTTGTAGAACAGGCATCTTGCCTGTTGCTGACATTGGTTTCAGATGTGAGTTTGTAGTAACTCGGCGATGGAAATCGCTACGATACAAACCACGTCCACTTTCAGCAGACTAACAGATAAAGGGAATATCAAAGCTGTATTATTTGAATCTATGCAAAAGCTCGGTTTATTTTTATTTGTCATATCTTTTCTGCCCTGGTTGGCAATCTTGTTTGTTGTGCCATTCCTGCCACTGGACATTCCCCAAAAAACTACTTTATCTGTCGTTCTAGCTGTTGGGGCAGAAATCTGTTTTTGGATTAGCGTGGTGCTGTTAGGGAAAGAAGTAGTTACCAAATATCGGCGTTATTTGCATCCTCGCTATCTTTGGAAAAAAATCAGAAATTTTAACCGCAGATGAACCCTGTTCGACGCAGATATTCACCCTGGATGTGGGCGTTTATCTGCGGTCAAGATTGAGCTATTCGCTGAAAATTTGCAAGCGAATAGAGCGTTCTCCGTCTCCGAAATCCACTTCAATCTTTTCTCCCGAAAGACTGTCCAAACATCCCAAAAGCAATCGCAAATTGGGTGTGCTTGCTCCTGTATCCACGTACAATCTATCTGCCAAACTGCCTAAACGCTTCCAAATCGTGTAGAGTTTGACTACTGTTTGTTCTAGCTGTGCGGCTTGTTTTACAACGTCGGCGGTGGTTCCCAAACAGCCTACTCGCAAAGATTCTTCTAAGGCCATTTCCATGTCTAAGTGAGACTGATTGAGAGCTTGCACTTGAGCGGCGGCGTCGAGATATTTGGATAAGTTCTTGGCGTCGGATGTTAGCTGTTTGACAGTATCTACGTCGGGATTTTCTGCTACTTCTTTTTGAATTTCGCTTTGGTGAGATGGGGAGAGTTTCTCCATTTCTTTGACTAAAGGAGCGAGGTAGCGGGAAGGTAGAGAACCGGTAGATGCTTTTTCTTTGACTTCTTCGGGCAATAAATCTGAGTTCATTGCCATCCATTCGTCGGATAGTTGTTTGACTTCGCGGCGGGTGATGCGATCGCCACTTGCTGCGGCATCTGTTACCATTTGCTGCACTTCGGGTGATGCTTTGGCGGTTTCTACAAAGGCTCTTTTGCTGAAGTTTCTAATGGAATTTGGGTCTAAATCTCCTTGCTGGATCAGAGTGTCGGCACTATTAGCTAATTCTATCAAAGAATAGGCTTGACTTTTGCCAATTTCTCTTTCTTTGAGCCAGTTCAAAAAGCCTGTACCGCGTCCTTCGCCGCCTTTTTTTTCTCTGTCTCGAACTGTTCGGAGAATGCGTCCCCGCCAAATGTCGGTTTGCAAGTCGAAGCGATCGCACACTTTCCAGGCATTGTCAACCTGATTGTCAAAATCAAAGTCTGGTATTTGTTCGTCTTCGGGGTCTGGCAATTGGAAATTGATATCGGTAAAGCCGTTGAGGGCTTCTGCAAGTTCTGCGGGATTTAGGGGGACTTCAGCCATTAGGAAAAATTTGTGTAGTGCAACAGCCGGTTTAATTGGGAACTTGCACGGGTTGACAGTTGAGACGCTATATGTAGCGGTAAGGTAGGCAAGATTTACCTACTAATAGAGCTTTCATGCAAGTCATATTATTATTGCACGATGGAGGGCGATCGGCGAAAAGATACCCAAAATCACTCCGGGCACGCCCCTGATGGGACTTGAGGGGAGTGCTGGCTGTGGGGGGAGTGAGTTAAAGTTAATTATAAAATTAAAGGAACTAATAAAATGCTGGAAACAACCAAAAGTTACGAGCGCTCTATCCCTTTGTTAGCCTAGAATTGAGAAAATAAGCTAAAGGGAAAGTGCCATGTCAGAACAAGACATCGCTAATATCATTACGATCGAACCGGTAAGCGAGGTGGGAAACCTTGTATTCGAGGTATGAGAATTACGGTTTATGATGTATTGGAATATCTCGCTTCTGGGATGAGTGATGAAGAAATCTCAGAGGATTTTCCCTATCTTACCCAAGAGGATACTTGGGCTTGTTTGAGTTTTTATTAAAGAGTTATCATAGCAGGTTCGGTAATCGCTAATAATGATTGTATACTAAGAGCGTAAGGCTCGCGAGCTAGAAGCTCGAACTGTAGTCGTCATTAATTGACCGGACATAATATTACCTCCCTGCGTGAAATCATGCCCAAAGACTTCTCCGGTAAAAATCTCCGAGGCCGCAATTTCAAAGGTCAAAACCTCACAGGTGCAAAATTCATCGGTGCAGACATCCGAGGCGCAAACTTCACCAATGCCATCCTCAGAGAAGCTGACTTCACCCGTGCCCAAGCTGGACTGCAACGTCGCTGGACAATTTTTCTAGTAACTATCTCGCTATTTCTATCGGTAATATCAGGATTTATGTCAGCTCGTGCTACTTTGTGGATAGCAGTTTTTTTCACTCCAGATAACATCAAACAGTACACCATTCGTCCCGGTGTAGTTGTGTTGATAGTTTTGGCCATCTTCTTTATAGCTACTATCCGCCAAGGTCTAGGGGCAGCGACAGAGGCAGGGGCAGGGGCAGTGGCAGTGGCAGTGGCAGGGGCAGGGGCAGTGGCAGTGGTAGTGACAGTGGCAGGTGCAGGGGCATTGGCAGCGCAAGGTGCAGTGGCAGTGGCAGGGACAGTGCAAGCGGCAGCGGCAGCGGCAGTGGCAGTGGCAGCGGTAGGGGCGGTGACAGGGGTAGGCGCAGGGGCAGCGGCCGTGGCACTGCTAGTGGCATCGGCAGTGGCAGCGGCAGTGGGAGTGGGAGTGCCAGGGGCAGCGGCAGCGACAGTGGCAATGGCAGGACTAGGTATTTACGTTGCTTGGCGTGCCCTGGCTGGGGATGAGAAACACGCCTTGATTCGGACTGTTGCCATTGCCTTTGCCGCTACAGGTGGCACTAGCTTTCGGAATGCGGATCTAACTGATGCCAATTTCACTGAGGCAACTCTCAAAAGTACAGATTTTAGAACAGCCAATCTCACTCGCACTTGCTTCCGAAATACAGAAAAACTCGATCGCGCGCGAGTCGGTAATTCGATACTAGCTGATACCCGCGTCCGAGAATTACTCATCACTGGCAATGGCTACAAAAAATCCTATGTTAGTGCGAATCTTCAAGGAGCCAACTTGACAGGCGTTAATCTTAACGAGGCTAATCTCAAGCAGGCTAATCTCAACGAAGCAAGTTTGCATCAAGCTAATTTGGAATGGGCATACCTCACTGAAACTCAAGCCTTGGCAACAGATTTTACAGCAGCTAGTTTTACAGGTGCTTGTTTGGAAGCTTGGAATATTGACGGTAATACAAAGCTCGATCGCGTTGACTGTCGGTTTGTTTATCTTCTAGAATATCCCAAACCGGGAACTGACGATCGCGAACGCCGCCCTCACCACATCAGTAAATGTTTTGAACCGGGGGATTTCGAGAAACTGTATAAAAAGATTATGGAAACCGTGCAAATCCTGCTCAAAAATGGGATTAACCCAGAAGCTTTTACCGTCGGTTTTCAGAATTTAATGCGGGAATTTCCAGATATTACACGGGATTCAATTCAAGTATTTGAGAAAAAAGGAGATGATGTTTTGCTGACCTTCAATGTTCCAAAAGGAACTGATAAAGGAAAATTTGAGCAAACTTGGGATGAAGGTTATCAAGCAGGGCTGCAAGCTCAAAATCAAGCCGAGAAATTAAAATATAAAGATGAAATTATTGCAATTCACAAAGATAATTATGAAGAATTAATGAAAAGAGTATTTAGTAAAGATTTCGTAAATCCTTCAACCGTGTCTCAGCCATCTAGCCTGATAATTAACAATCACAATCAATCTACAGCAGACAGTAAAGCCGCAAGCGACAACATCGACCAAAGTCGCAAAGCTGAAATTTCAGGCGGAACGGTTCACGCTACAGGTGCCGGATCATTAAGTTTAGGAGATAATGACGGTACAACAGCGAACACGATCGAGGAGTTGCCCGATCCTGCCGTTAGCGCAGCCCTCGAAGAGGATCGCCCTTCCTGACAAAGTGAGTAATGCTATAATTTTAGTCAAACTCTGGTAACAGCGGAAATCCAAGCTATGAGCGTATCAATATGAGTAATAGCAACTTAAATTTCACTGAGGAAAGTTTCGATGATTCTGCATTATTGCAGTTAGATGAAATCAGCAGCAAACTTACCACTAATATTAATCAGTTGCCTCACTCACCTGGACTGTTTCAATTAGTTATAGATCAATTGTTAAAATACTACCAACTTTCAATAAAAGCAGTCGAAGAAAGATATCAAGCCGAACTTAAAGCAAAAGATGCTCAAATAGAGACGTATCGTGAGGAAATAGCTTTTTTGAGAGAACTGACTGTCAAGTTAGCTAAAAATCCGATCGTGATTAATTCCAGCCAAGACAACAAGCCAGAATAAATTTCTTTTTAGTTTATGTCAAATGAGGAAGAACTGGCTCGGCTGAAACAAAAGTGTGAAGCAAAAATTAGAGAATTAAAGCAAAGACACAAATTAGAAATTGCTGTTAAAGACAAAGAAATTCAAGACTGTCGCCAAGCAATCGCTGTTAAAGACAAGGAAATTCAAGACTGTCGCCAAGCAATCGCTGTTAAAGACAGTAAAATCCAAGACTATCGCGAACAAATCGAATATTTAAGAAAACTTAATATGTCTTTCGCAGAAAGAGTAATTTATAATAATATAGAAGTGAACACCACATCAGAGAGTAAAGCTATGAGTGACCAAATCGACCAAAGTCGCAAAATAGAAATTACAGGCGGAACCGTTAACGCTAGCGGTGCTGGAGCGTTAAGTTTAGGTGATATCAGCGGTAGTGTTGCCAATACAATTAATCAATTATCTGATTCTGCTAAACCAGATGAACCGGGAATAAAAGAATTATTGACTGAGTTACAAACAGCGATCGAGGCTGAAACTGATTTATCTGATGATGATAAAGCTGAAGCATTGGAGCAGGTAAAAACTTTGGCAGAAGTAGGGAAAAATCCCCAAGAAAGTACAATGCAAAAGGCGGGGAAAACGGCAATGAAGATTTTGAAAGGGACTATTGCTGGTTTACCTAGTGCGGCGACGTTGGTAGAAGCTTGCAGTAAATTGTTGCCTGCGATCGCAAGTCTCTTACTTCTACCCTGAAATCCAATATCAACGCCCAGTAAGTAATTGTATTTTTAGGGCGGGCGAGACGCCCACCCCACGAAGATTCTTCGCTTCAATCAAAATGACAGCGCAGCTTACCGTCCAGATTTTCTCGGCGGTGTATCATCAGTCGATCGCTTCCGACGGATCAGTACGCTCATCACCTGCTTCGGATTGGCTGCACGTTGTACGGGGCTCCAATCGCCGACTTCGGCAAATCCTAGTCGGTACAAAGTCAGTATGGTTTCCCTGACTCCTTTCGGCGAACCGACAACCGTTAACAGCACAACTTCCTGTTCCGATACTGCTGCTGAGTCGTCATTTGGCCGATCGGAAAAGTTGTCGTCAGGCACGAATTCCTGTGACATATTATGTTCTCCTGGTTTTGGGTTTTCTAGAAAAACCCAAAAACCCAGCCGCCCCGCATTTCAACACATAGCAGGGCGGCTACAGAGGATGTTAAGATACTCCGTTAGCCTCCAGACTGCTAGTCCCAGTTTGGCGGTTATGCTGTCCATTGCTGTTACCAGCAGCTTTGGGCAGTGCAACTAGATTTTTGGGCGACGCGGGCTGCCTCCTCTACAAGCAAGCAACCTCTCACTTCAAAGCGTAGCCGCAGATGGGGGCCGCCGTCAATCGATTTTGGATTTTGGATTTTGGATTTTGGATTGAAGAATTGATCCCCGGACTAATCTGGGGACTTTGGGGGTTTTGATGCGGGATTGGCGGGTTTTGGGCGATCGCACCAATGAGACTCACAAAACGATCGCCTTTTCAACTTACCAACTACAACGGCGATACTTTATCGCGTTCAATCTCCTCGTGGGGAGTCGTTTTCCCATTCAAAATTGTGCCATCATCGGGAAGATTGTCTAGTCGATCGCGCTTCTTAAAGCGATCTCGAGCCGAGACAACCACCACATACAGAACCGGCACTATAAACAAACTCAAGACAGTAGAAACAACCATTCCGCCCGCGATCGCATTCCCTAGCGATCGGCGGCTCGCTGCACCTGCACCTTCGGGGTTAACCAGAGGAGCAATACCTAAAACGAAAGCCAGAGAAGTCATCAAAATCGGTCGTAAACGCTCTTGAGAAGCCTCAACTGCGGCCTTAGCAATTGAATATCCCTGCTCCCGTAACTGGTTAGCAAACTCCACGATTAAAATCGCATTTTTACTAGCCAACCCAATCAACATCACCAAACCAATCTGGCAATAAACATCATTCGCCAAACCCCGCAACGACTGAGCTAAAAGAGCACCCAAAATCGCCAGAGGCACCGATAGCAAAATAATGAAAGGATCGACATAATTTTCGTACTGAGCCGCCAACACCAAAAACACAAAAATCAGCCCCAAACCGAAAATAATCGGTGCTTGACCTCCCGATTCAATTTCTTCTAAAGAACTCCCCGACCATTCATAGCCAAAACCCGATGGCAAAACTTCAGCCGACACCTTTTCCATCGATTTTAGCGCCTGCCCAGAACTCGCTCCCGGAGCCGGAGAGCCAGTAATTTCAATTGACCTATACAAATTGTAGTGGTTAACAGTTTGAGCTCCCACCACCGGAGTGATCTTCACCAAATTGCTCAAAGAAATCATTTCATTCTTTCCAGAACGCACATACAATTTCCCAATATCTTCAGGGTTATCACGAAACTGTTTATCCGCCTGAACATACACCCGATAATTGCGCTGCTGGAGGTTAAAATCATTCACATACTGAGCACCCAGAGCCGTTTGTAACGTACTGAAAACATCATTAATCGGAATATCTAGAGCCTTAGCTCGATTGCGGTCAACCTCCACAATTAACTGAGGCGTATTCGCAGCAAACGTACTAAATACCGCTTGCAATCCCGGTGTCTGATTTGCCTGCTTCAAAATCCCGCCCATAGTCTGGACTAAGCCATCTAAACCGCTGTTACCTTTGCGGTCTTGCAATTGAAATTGGAAACCCCCAAATTGACCTAAACCTTGAATAGCCGGCGGATTCACTGGGAAAATTCTAGCTTCGGGAATCGAGAAAAACTTACCCCGCAACTTACCAATAATCGCTTGTACAGTTTGATCTTCTCCGTGACGTTCTTCCCAGGGTTTCAGTGTAGTAAATATAATGCCTTGATTAGAAGTGCTACCGCTAAAACCAAATCCACCCACTGAAAAAGTCCCGACAACTTCAGGAAGTTTGAGGATTTCTTGTTCTACTTGATCCATTACTTTCTGAGTGTATTGCAGCGAAACACCTTGGGGCCCTTGAATAATTGTCATAAAATAGCCCTGGTCTTCTTCCGGGATAAATGCTGTGGGCACTGATAAATAAAGCCAAGCTGTTACTCCCAGAGAAGCGATGAACACGAGGGTGACAATAGTCTTAATTCCTGTGAGAAATATTAAGGATTTTCGATATTGTCGCTGTACCCAATCCAGAACTCGATTAAAACGGTCAAAAACCCAACCTAGCGGGCCCCCAAACTTCGGCCCTCGACGCAGTAATATAGCTGAAAGTGAAGGCGTCAGAGTAATAGCAATAAAGGTAGAAAGCAGGACGGAAAAAGCAATTGTCAGCGCAAATTGTTTATAAAGCGCTCCCGTAGTTCCGGGAAAAAATGCCACGGGCACGAACACTGCCATCAACACTAAAGAAGTCGCAATTACAGCGCTAAAAAGCTCCCGCATTGACTCAAAAGCCGCTTGGCGGGCATTCATCCCTTGGCGGATCATGCGGTCAATATTTTCTACTACAATGATAGCGTCATCAACCACTAATCCCGTCGCTAATGTCAGACCAAACAGAGATAAACTGTTAATCGTAAACCCGAAAACTTTGATAAAAGCAAACGTCCCAATCAAAGAAATTGGAATTGTGATGATAGGAATAATAGTTGTGCGCCAGTCTTGCAAGAAAACAAAAATCACTATCACCACTAGCAAGACTGATTCAAATAATGTCTTGACTACTTCTGCCATCGACTCTTCTACAAACAAAGTCGTGTCCAGCGCTACTCTATGTATCAACCCCGGAGGGAAAGCAACAGCTAGTTTTTCCATTTCTTTTTTGACGGCATGGGCAACATTCAAAGCATTACTTCCAGGCAGTTGGTAAATCCCTAAACCTACTGCATCATTGCCTCGAAATCGCAGAAATGAGCTGTAATTCTCTGCCCCTAGTT
This sequence comes from Microcoleus sp. Pol1C5, assembly GCF_036701115.1. Taxonomy (NCBI): domain Bacteria; kingdom Bacillati; phylum Cyanobacteriota; class Cyanophyceae; order Oscillatoriales; family Microcoleaceae; genus Microcoleus; species Microcoleus sp. Pol1C5. The sequence continues at coordinate 36,425 of NZ_JAUBQE010000035.1, forward strand.
CTGCTCTCCCCACATCTTTTAATTTAACTAGCGTTCCATTTGTCTCTGTTTTGAGGACGATTTCTTCAAATTCTGCTGGTTCTTTGAGGCGACTTTCAGCACGCAAGTCAATTTGATACATTTGTCCCTGCGGAGCAGGTTCTTGACCAACTCTCCCAGCACCAACTTGCAAGTTTTGTTCGTTAAGAGCGCTCGTTACATCTTGCATTGTAAGACTGCGAGCTGCTAATTTATTGGGGTCTATCCATAAACGCATTGCATAGCGGCGTTCCCCAAAAATTCGTACCTCGCCCACACCTTTTACCCGTTTTAAGGCATCTGCCAAATATAGGTCAGCGTAGTTGCTTAAAAATATAGTGTCGTATTCTTTATTTTCTGTAAATAAACCGATCGCTAATAGGAGACTTGTAGATTGTTTTGTAACTGTAACTCCTGTGCGTTGTACGGCATCTGGTAGCTGGGGTTGAGCAACTGCAACTCGATTTTGAACATCGACGCCGGCAATGTCTTTGTTGCGCGAGGAATCAAAGGTCGCTGTAATAGTGCTAGTGCCATCGTTACTACTACTGGAAGTTAGATATTTTAGTCCTTCAACGCCGTTTATTTGCCTTTCTAAGATGTTGGTAACTGCATTTTCGACAATTTCAGCACTCGCCCCGCTATAGTTAGCTGTGACGTTAATTTGGGTAGGGCTGATGTCGGGGAAGCGCTCGATCGGCAATGTGGGAATGCTGATTGCGCCTACCAAAATAATAATTAAGGCGCAGACGCTAGCAAAGACAGGTCGTTTAATAAAGAAATCTGCAAACATTATTTGGGTAATGGGTAGTTGTTAGTTGATAATGGCTAATTCCTAATTGCATGAACTTCAGTCAAAAATTAAAATAGCCCCCTTTTTTAGAGCGGAGCAATCAAGTAGTTTCACGTAAGGTACGTTGTTGCGCTTTAGCACTCTTAATTCCCATATTAAGAGCGCTGAAGCGCAACAACATACCTTATTTTTTGCTTTCTACTGGTAATTTTTGCCCTGCTCTTTCCCCTTCCTCTTGAGCCATAATCGGAACACCGTCTGTCAGGTTAAGGATGCCTGCGGTAACAATTTTTTCCCCGGCTTGCAAACCTTCGATAACTTGATAATTATTACCTTCAATGGTTCCCAATTTCACGGGTTTTTGCCGTGCTATTAAAGGTGGTGTTTCAGGTTTGGGCTGTTCCGGTTTTTGAGCTGTGAAGACAAAAGTTTGCCCACCTAAGCGAGTGACTGCTGTGACTGGAACTAAAATTCCCGGGTTCTGTTTCCAGATGACTTTAGCTTTTACAAACTGGAGATTAAGCAGTTCGCCGCTGGGGTTGGGAAAGGTGGCTTTAGCTAAAATTGTTTGAGAATTGGCGCTGACGTTTGGGGAGATAAAACTGATCTGACCTTGGGCGATCGCCTTACCTTGAGCGTCGAGCATTTGTACTGGCAGCCCTAAGCGTAATTGAGGCATCCGTTCCAAAGGAATTGATAACCGCAAGTCTAGCAATTGGTTCTCTGTCAGGGTGGCGATCGCATCACCTTTTTGCAAGTAATCACCTACTTTCACTGGTATGTCGCCGATGACTCCCGCGAAGGGCGCGATGACAGCAGTTTCTTGTAGTTGTACTTCAAAGCCGCGCACTTGAGCGGCGGCCTCGGCAACTTGCGCTTCAGCTTGATCGATCTGTTCTTGGCGCGTACCGTTGGCTAACTCCGCTAATCTGCTCTTGGCTTGTGCGACTTCTGCTTCGGCTTTGGCTATTTCCTCTGGGCGCGAACCGTTTTGCAATTGCCGCAAAGCTTGCCGCTGCTGTTGCAAGGCCGCTGTCCGGCGCTCGATCTCGGCTTGTCTGTTTTTTTGCCGCTGCTCGAACCGCCTTTGAGCTTCTCGGAGGTTGGCTTGGGCGGTGCCTGCTTTTTGGGTGTATTCCTCGAGGGTGTTGGCGGATTCTGCACCTTCTTTTGCCAATGCCTGATATCTGGCAAGCTGCTGGCTGGCTAATTTTGCTTCGGCTGTGCTTGCCTCTATTTGGGCTCTTGCTTGGGCAATGTCTTCTAAGAGGCTACCTGTTTGGGCGTCGGCGAGGTCGGCTTCAGCTTGGGAAACGCGGGCTTGGGCTTGACCAATTTCTTCTGGTCGAGAGCCCGATCGCAGTTGGGCGAGGTTGGCTTGGGCTTGGGCGACTTGGGCTTGAGCTTGGGCTATTTCTTCAGGCCTGGCTCCTGCTTGCAATTCGGCTAAATGGGATTGAGCGCGAATCAGGTTGGCTTGGGATTCCCTCAAGTCAGCTTGGGCGCTCTCGCTTTTCATGCGGGCGATGGCTTGTCCTTTGTTTATGAAGTCCCCGGATTTGACAAAAATCTCCGTGACTAGCCCTTCTACTTCGGGTTTGATTTCTACCGAACGCTTGGCTTCTAAGCTGCTGACAAATTCCGAGGCATCTTGGACTGAGCTGGTTTGTACGGCTGCGAGCTTGACTGGTATGCCTGGGGGTTGGGCTGCTGCTGCGGGTTGCTGTGCGCGATTATGACCCGATTGCCACGAGTACCAGCCGATACCTGCTGCGCCTGTGGCGATCGCGATCGCGGCAATTAGGGGCCAGCGCGATCGCGGTTTAGCAACAGGTTCGGAGCGATCGGCAACGGCCGCAGAATCCTGCAGTTGCTCGCTGTCTGCATCGGTTGGGTGCAGTTCCGGTGTGAGAGATTTTTGCTCTTGGGCTTCAACGACGGATTCTGGGGATTTAGAATAACTCATGGGCAGCACCACTTAGATTTTTTTAACTTCTGACTTACTGAGACTTTGGCGGAATCTTTGATTCCTCCGGTGCCCCCCTCAAACAGAGGAGGAATAAGGACAAGCGCTTTTAAACAGGATGGAATCTGGAAAGTCCCTTTTTAATGGGGTTGGGGTATGTGCAGGGCTTTAGTCCGATCGCAGTTAGTCAAGCCAGGGGGTGATTATTTTTAGGAAAGCTTTTTGTTATCTCTCAAAAGTTACGATCTCCAGGGAAGATTAGACCTCCTTCTTATGGATTACCTGAGTGGGTGAATTGCAAGGATTTTTCCTTGGATTCAGCGGATTCAGCGGAGGTTGGGGAGTCACGCACTCCTGCGATCGCACTTTTTTCCTTGGCTAGTTGCTCGGTTAACCACTCTATCTCTGATGCCAGCACTGACTTGCAGCGATCGCGAGAGGCGAATTGATAGTCATCGGTTAGTGGATATTCGCTCTTGAGGCTTTCGATGTAGTCTTGTCGGGTGTAACAGGCTCGCAAGCGGTGTTCCAACAATTTCAGCCGTTCTGCGGGTTCTAAGTCGCCAAAAAAGAAAAACTTGATTTGGAACCGGGAACCACTGTTAACCCAGCTTTCTTGAGGGTGTTCGAGCATTTTTTGCCGCCAGAGTTCGCGCCCTTTGGCGGTAATTCCGTAGATTTTGCGCGGACAGCCCGCATCTCCGGCTTCTTCGGCAATTACCGAAATCTCCCCTCGCTCTTCCAAGCGCTTCAGCAGGGGGTAAATCGCTCCGTAGTTGACGCTGATGCAACTGCTCATAAACAGCTCCAGTTGTTGCTTTAGCCGATAGCCGTGCAGGGGTTGCAACTGTAGCAGCCCAAGGGCTGATAATTCAAGCATTTATATCAATTTGATATTATAGTCTGGATTATATCACTATATCGGACTCAACGGCGATCTGGTAAATAGCTAGTTTCACCGACCAAAGACCTTATGCACATTTAATAGTATTTGTCAATACCCTTAATATATATTATTTTAGGGTCAAGAGAGGGCGATCGCTTTGTATTATAAAACACATTTGAGATATAAAAAGAGTGCTGATTTACCTCGATTTCTGCCAGAGAAACGGCAGCATCTAACTTTTGAAACAAGTAAGATGCTGTCTGGTCTTTGATGTCTCCGAAGTGCTTCAATAGACTCTGCTCCATAAGTCTGATTTCTGCCACATATCTCTATATTGGTAAGAAAATCATAACTTTTATTCGTAGGGCTTGTTTGAATTTTTAAACCATGACACATTATAGCATTTATTTATTGAATATTGAGCGCACCCGCTGTTTTTTGGTAGGTGATACTGATATTATTTTTCTCAAGTATTGCTGCGAAAAAAGTGTTAGGTTTGTTGCCAGTCGCCCTGTTTGTAATGTACAGATATGTTAGATTATCGCTCTTTTTTGAGGGACAAAAAAAAGCAACGCAGCCCACGGGTAGTTAAACCCAGATGTTTGTGCCGACCATTAATCATCCTCACAGATGATTTTTAAGGAATCTTTTCCCCGATTATATGCTATTAATATGACACAAAGAGAGGGATTTATCCTGAGCATCACACCAAAGATTAACGCCCTGTAATTACTTGAAATAGCCAGCCAAAAAGCATCACGCTCAAGAAAATCACGCCTCCGACAATTAACATCAAACCCAAAAGCAGCCCCGCCACAAATAGCCAATCGGCTTTTTTCCCAGGTTCAGGGGAACCTAAATGAGCGTCCAGCAATTCTATATTTTTGACATTAGCTTTCCAAGTAACATCCAACAAGTCTCCAGCAACGGGTACAGTACCGGCAAATGTATCAAACACGATGTTAGCAGCCATTTGTACTAAAGTCTCTCGCGGCACTCCCATTTGAGCGGATTTGAAGACAACATAGCCTGCAAAAATTGAACTGATTAAATCGCCGCCTCCCGGTATCAGTCCTAATATTGGATCGAGTCCAATGCGGTATTTTGTGCCGGGAATCGGAATTGCATTGTCTAGTAAATGGCTGATCCGGCGGATTCGGCGCAAGGATGCAATATGAGATGGGCTGGGAGTATTTGGGGAGGAATTTTGTATAGGAGAACGTGACATTTAATTGCTCTCGATTGCGATATTACTGCTAGTTTATGATATTTGTTGAAGCATATTATAGTTTTGTCTCTATGCCTCAAGCAAGATTTTTAGTAATTTTAGTCGATCGGCTTTGGTTTGTTTTTGAACGCACAGAAACCCGGTTTCTGTTCAAAACCGGGTTTCTTGCTTCTAGCTGGGGGCTTTTAATTTAGCCTTTTATTTGTTGCCTTCTGTGAAGTCGGCGTCAATCACGTCGTCGCCGCCGCCAGTGGGACCGCCGTCTCCATAGCCACCAGGGCCGCCAGGGCCATCAGTTGGGCCACCTGCTTGCTGGTACAGGTTGCTGCTGACAGCGTAGAATGCTTGCTGCAACTCTGTTGTTAGGGTTTTGATGCGATCGTCATCTTCACTCTCGATCGCGGCTCGCAAGTCTTTAAGCAACCCTTCAATCTTAGTTTTGTCATCAGCGGGAACTTTATCGCCCAATTCTGCCAACTGCTTCTCGATTTGATAGGCTTGAGAATCAGCTTGGTTTTTGCGATCGATCCTTTCGCGACGTTCCTTGTCAGCAGCCGCATTGGCCTCGGCTTCCTTGACCATTTTCTCGACTTCATTGCTGGGCAAAGTAGAAGCACCAGTAATGCTAATCGATTGCTCCTTGCCAGTACCTTTATCCTTAGCAGCTACATTCAAAATACCGTTAGCATCGATATCGAAAGTAACTTCAATTTGAGGTACGCCACGGGGGGCTGGTGGAACTCCATCTAAGCGGAAGGTTCCCAAATCCTTGTTATCATTCGCCATTTCCCGTTCGCCTTGCAAAACGTGAATTTCCACGTTTGTTTGGCCGTCTACAGCAGTCGAGAAAGTTTCCGACTTTTTGGTAGGAATAGTGGTGTTGCGGGGAATGATTTTGGTCATCACGCCGCCCAAGGTTTCGACGCCCAGAGACAGCGGAGTAACGTCAAGCAACAAGATGTCTTTGACTTCGCCGGAGAGTACGCCTGCTTGAATGGCTGCACCGACTGCAACCACTTCGTCCGGGTTTACCGTTTGGTTGGGGTCTTTGCCGAGGAGCTTTTTGACCAGTTCTTGAACCGCAGGAATCCGCGTAGAACCACCAACTAAGACGACTTCATTAATTGCAGATTTGTCTAATTTGGCGTCGCGGATCGCATTTTCTACGGGAATGCGAGAGCGATCGATCAAATCTGAACAGAGTTCTTCAAACTTGCCCCGCGTCAAAGTCGTGTCCAAGTGTTTTGGCCCGTCTTGAGTCGCGGTAATAAACGGCAGGTTGATTTCTGCTTGGGTAACGCTAGAAAGCTCAATCTTGGCTTTTTCTGCTGCTTCCGTCAGGCGTTGCAGTGCTTGTTTGTCTTTGCGGAGGTCAATGCCTTCGGCTCTTTGGAATTCGTTAGCGATGTAATCGACGATTTTTTTGTCGAAGTCGTCACCGCCGAGGTGAGTGTCTCCAGAAGTTGCTAGCACTTCAAATACGCCGTCGCCTACTTCGAGAATAGATACGTCGAAAGTACCGCCACCTAAGTCAAATACGAGGATGGTTTCGTTGCTCTTTTTATCTAACCCGTAAGCTAAAGCGGCTGCTGTAGGTTCGTTAATAATCCGCAGCACTTCTATACCGGCAATTTTTCCCGCGTCTTTGGTAGCTTGGCGCTGAGAGTCGTTGAAGTAAGCAGGAACAGTAATTACCGCTTGGGTGACAGTTTCGCCGAGGTATTTGCTGGCGTCTTCTACGAGTTTGCGGAGAACTTGTGCAGAAATTTCTTCTGGGGCAAATTGCTTGCCGCGGGCGGGACAGTCTAGTTTGAGGCTGTTGCCGACTTTGAGGACTTTGTAGGAAACTTCAGTGGTTTCATGGGCTACTTCATCAACCCGACGCCCGATAAACCGTTTTACTGAGTAAAAGGTGTTTTCGGCGTTCATCACGGCTTGACGCTTGGCGATTTGTCCGACAAGTTGATCGCCATTTTTAGCATATGCTACTACAGAAGGTGTGGTGCGACCCCCTTCGGCGTTGGCTATGACGGTGGGTTTGCCGCCTTCCATAACTGCGACGCAGGAGTTTGTCGTACCTAAGTCAATTCCAACTACTTTTCCCATAGGGGTGTTCCGGCTCCAATCTCTACAAAATTTTGGTGTTTTATCTGTGCGATAGTCTGGTTATTCAGGACTGCGATTTTACCTCGCGGTTTACGGGTAGTGAGTCCTGCTTTAATACAGTCTTCGATAGGGTGCTGATCTCTATACTGCGGGCGGTAGACCTTGCGATGAAGGGGTATTTACCGAACCTGTTGGGGGACGGTTGCATCCGTGAGGCTTGCACCGCTACAGTTGTTGACTGCTTTTCTTTACTCTTCCCAATGTACGGTGTGCAATCGATTCGGGTATTGTGGCAAACCGTATACGTTGTGTTGTATTTGCCGTCTTTGTTGTATAAATTTTGTTTGGTTGGTATGGGCGATCGGTTTTTTGACTTCAAATCAGGTTTAATATCAATTATGAAAAGGGACACGGCAATGCCCTGTCCCTACCAGTTTACTTCCAAGCTGTGCCTGGGAAAGAATATCTTATTGAGGAAGAGCCTCAAGTCCCCCTCCTGGGAATCTCGGAAAACTCAAGAATTTTCCAGCTTTTAATTGCTATTTTTTACCGATCAGCAGAGCCGCCGGAAAGTAACTCAGAGCTTCACCAATTGCCAACGTACCGTTACTTTCTACCGCCTGATTTGTAATTGCATCTTTCCAAACTGACGGCATTTGCTCGGATAATTTCAAATTAGTATCTTTCCAGACTTGTTTGCCGATCGGCAATTCTTCCGGTTTGACAATTCCCGTGAAAAACCGGGGAGCAATGACAATAACTGTAGTATCTTCAAAGCTTCTGGCAAAGGCAACAACATTATCTTTAAATGTGCCAACTGCTTGCAGGGGCAGATAGTCGCCTGATTGAAAAACTTGCAAGTATTTTTTTCTCGCCGATAGGGCTCTTGCTGTCAAAAACAACTTAATTCTAGCGTCTTCCCGCGTCGCCATCAAATCTTCAACCAGTTGCAAAATATCAGTCTGAGCTCGCTCTTTAATTTCCCGCAAAACCTCGATTCTGCGGTCAAAATCAACGGGACGGCGGTTATCCGGATCGACGTGGCTTAAATCCCAGAATTCCGTCCCTTGATAAATGTCCGGAACGCCCGGAGCCGCGATTTTCAGCAGCGTTTGAGATAAAGAATTGAAAATTCCGTAATTAGCTACTTTTTTGCAGAAAGGTACAAATTTGTTGAGGAACTGATTTTGTTCCGAAGGTTCGAGAACGCTATCGATAAAGGTCATAAAACCAGCTTCATAGTCGTTATCCGGTCTCAGCCAAGCCGTATAAACTTTGGCTTCGCGGACGGCTTTAATGGCATAATCTTTCAGGCGATCGACATAATCAGTGTTTTCAATTCCCTCAAAGGGAAAAGTGCCGAGCATAGTTTGGTACAAGAAGTATTCGTCATTAATATCAGGAACCATTCGATTCACAAAGTTGACTTTCTTAGAAGAGTTTAGCTCTCTCCAAGACTTGACTTGCTGTTCCCATTCATCGGGAATTTCGGACAAAACGTTAATTCGAGCTCGCACATCTTCGCCGCGTTTGGTATCGTGGGTAGCTGTAGCATTCATTTTGTGCGGCCAAGCGACTTGCTGCTGTTTGTTGAACTCGTGAAAATCTACCAACGACACGCCGAACTGGCTGGGGTTTCCTCCCACTTCGTTGAGGGATAAAAGTCGATAGTAGACGTATAAAAGCGTGTCTTCAACGCCTTTGGCCATCAAAGGCCCTGTCAACTGCTGGAGTTTCATTACAAAGTGCCGACGCTGCTCTTTTTGTTCGGTTGTTAGGGTTTCTTCTTCTTCCAGCAACAGCACCGTTTCGATAAATTTAAGTTCCTTGAGGAGTCGCGGTACTTGTTCTTTCGCGTGAGCGATCGCATATTTTACGTAAGTGCGATCGGACTCTCTCAAACCATCTTGATTGATGTAAGTCCGGTAGACTGGAAAAATCGTCAAAACAGCCGCCAATGCTTTTTCCAAACCGGGACGAGTAAAGTCATTTCCCTGTCTCGATTGACCGGAGATATTCTTCAAAAGTTGAGCTAGATTGTCTACATCTCCCGCCAAGTTTTTCTCAACAATCAGCCCTTTTTTATCTAAAAACAACTGTTCGTAGGGAACGGTCAAGCGAGTAAATCTATGATATATTTCGCTAAATTGCTGCTCGCGATCGCACCGACAAAAAACGCCGTTTACGTAATTCAAAAAGTCGTAGCCGCTAGTTCCCTCAATCGGCCAATATGACGGCAAATCTTCTTCGTGTTCCAGAATCTTTTCAACAGTAATGTAAGTGTCTCCGGTTTTCTCCCGGAGCCTTTTCAAATATTCTGTGGGGTCGTACAGTCCGTCGATGTGGTCGATTCTCAATCCGGTAAACTTTCCCTCATCAACCATGTCGAATATCAGAGCATGGTTTTTGTGAAAAACTTTAATCTCTTCAACTTTTACCGAAATAAGTTCGTTGACTGTAAAAAACCTTCGGTAGTTAATTTCTTCTGCCCCGACTTTCCAGAAAGACAGACGGTAAAACTGCTCAGAAAGCAAATCGTCTAGCAGATTAAAGCTTTCGGCATTTCCCTTTTCTCCGTTAAAAACTTTGATATTTTCATCAATGAATTCCTGTACAAGGGGATTTTGATTGTAGAGTTCCCAGAGCAATCCTTTGACAAAAGCTATCTGATCGTATCGGGTTTTACCTTTAGTTTCTGAAGGTGTATTTTTAATCAAATAAAGAATTCCCAAAAACTTGATAAAATCTGGATGGCGTCTGCCTAATTCCCTGGCTAAATGCCCCAAATTATGACTGATAAATTTAGCATAAGATTCAATTCTTACTGGCAATTGTAAGCTATAATAATTTATGGTCAGCCCAATTTCGCTGTATTTGAGTTGAATCTCGCCATTTTCCAGACACTCTCCATAAAAATTGCCCAGCAGCGGAGCCAAAACTCGACCTCTGAGATGTTCGTAAGCATGATTCCATTCAATATCAAAGTAATCAAAATAGTCGGAATCCGGCCCGTGTTCCAATACGTCTAACAGTAGCAAGTTTTGAGTGTCGTAAGCCATGTGGTTTGGGACAATATCTTGCAGCCATCCCATGTTCCGTTTCTTGATTTCGTAGGTGAGGGCTTCAAAATTTTCTGAGGTTCCCAATTCGGGATTGATCTGATTTGAGTCAACGACATCGTATCCGTGAGAGCTGCCTTTTCTTGCTTTAAATATCGGTGAAGCGTAAACGTCGGTAATTCCTAAATCTTCCAGATAGCTAAGGATTTGTTTGGCGGATTCAAAGTTAAAACCTGCATGAAATTGAAGCCGATAAGTGGTTGTGGGAATTCTCACCTTAATTTTACTCCTAATTAATTAGTTGGTTGGGTTTGTTGTTTAAAATTAGAAATAGTTAGGTTGAGTGGAGAACGAACCCTCCGTTTCACTCCGCCCAAGCCCTTCACTTTGAGATTTAAGTGAGATTTGAGATTTTTGCTCCCATCTAAAATCTCAAATCGCCAATCTAAAATCAGTTGTTGGGTTGAGCGAGAGCGAACCCTACGCTTCGCTCCGCTCAACCTACTATTTCTGTATTATTTCGTAAAGTGCGAAACTCTGGGGTTTAACAGTCAATTTTTGCTGTGAAGTTATCTTTTCAGGCAAGCTAGAACCTGAACCCATCCATTTTTCATCAGCAGAGTCTAAAATTTTGTTCCAGTTGCCTTGGGGAAGTGAAGCCGTAAAAGCTACCTCTTGCCTGTTGAAGTTTAGAATGCAGAATATCTGGCTGTCATCTGTCCAGCGACGTAGAAATAAGATTTTTTCCGCTTCAATGCTGGACACTTCTAGACTGTTTTTGTCGAGTTTTTTAAGGGCCGGTATTGTCCGCCGCATTTGAATCAGATGTTGATGCCATTCCCAAAGGATTTTGTGTTTCCCTTCGGTTTGTTTTTCCCAGTTTAACTTACACTTATCGAAAGTCTCAGGACTCTGGGGGTCGTTAAACTCGCCTCGGCCTTCAAAGATTTTAAATTCTTGTTGTTTGTCTTTGCGGACAGCTTCAATTAAGTTTTCGTCCGAGTGGGAAATGAAGTAAAAAAACGGTGCTTCTTCTCCATATTCTTCTCCCATAAAAAAGAAGGGAATGTACGGAGAAATTAAGACGGTGCCGGCTGCAAGTTTCAATCCTTCAAAGTCAACTATTTTGGATAGTCGGTCTCCCAAAATGCGGTTGCCAATTTGGTCGTGGGTTTGGGCAAACACCAGAAATTTATGACCCGGTTCATCCTTAACAGAATTGCCGTGTTTCCGCTTTCTGTGGGGGGCGTACTGGCCGGAGTAAACAAAGCTTTCTTTGAAGGCTTTTTCTAAGTGTTCGCACTTGCCGAAATCTTGGTAGTATCGGTCGTTTTCTCCGGTGAGCAAGGCGTGCAGTGCGTGGTGGAAATCATCGCACCATTGGGCGTCTAATCCGAAGCCACCCAGTTCTTTAGGACGTATAGTGCGAACATCATTTAAGTCACTTTCGGCTATTAAGTAAAGTTGCCGTCCAAGTTCTTGGGAAATCTCGGCTGTGGCATCGGATAGTTCTTGTAAAAAAGGTCTTGCACCAACTTCAAATATTGCTTGAATTGCATCTAATCTTAGGGCATCGATGTGATAGTCTCGAAACCAGTAGAGGGCGTTTTCAATAAAGTAGTTACGCACGCCGTCGCTGTAGGCATCGTCGAAGTTGAGGGGATCTCCCCAAATCGAGCCGTATTTTGATGTAAAGTAGGGGCCGAAATCCCTGAGATAATTTCCTTCGGGGCCGAGGTGGTTGTAAACTACATCGAGAATTACTGAAATGTCGTGTTGGTGGCAGGCGTTGACGAGTGTTTTGAAGCCTTCGGGGCCGCCGTAGGAGTTTTGAACGGCGTAGGGATATACGCCGTCATATCCCCAGTTTCGCTCGCCAGGGAATTGAGCTACTGGCATTATTTCGATAGCGTTGATTCCCAATTCTTTAAGTTGTTTTAGGTGGGGAATTACTGCTTCAAAGGTTCCGGCTTGGGTGAACGTGCCGACGTGCAGTTCGTAAATAATCATTTCGGCTAGCGGCACGCCTTGCCATTTTGTGTCAGTCCAAGTAAAAATATTTTCATCTATTACTTGTGACGGGGCGTGTACGCCTTGGGGTTGATATTTTGAGGCTGGGTCTGGTCGGTCGGTTTTTCCTTCGATTTGGTAGGTGTAAAGGGTTCCTGGTTCGATGTCTGTAGCTGTGGTTTGCCAATAACCGTCTGCTGATTGTTGCAGGGGTATCAGGCGTTTTTTTGAGGAAACAATTTGGACTGCGATTTGTTTGACGGTGGGCGCCCAAACGGTAAATTCACATTGGTTATTGCCGAGGTAATTTGCTCCTATCTTCACTTTGAGCTGTTCTCCTTATAAAATAGGTTGGTAGTTCGATCGCCCGACGCGCCATCAAATGCTTTGCCCTTAACGTTCAGCGCCTGTTTAGACGGTAATATTACTTAATATAACAAACAACTAACTTTAGACAGAGGCATCAAAAGCAAAAGTTGTGTAAAGGGCAAAATTAGCGGTTGGTTGTGTCTAAATTAGAGCAGGAATCGGCACGGGGGCGATCGCCAAATTAACGGTCTGGAAGCGTTAATATTTCTGGTTGATATCATGTCGAAAATCTACCTAAAGGTAGGTCAAAAATCAGCGCGAGTGTGGACTTTATGGTTATGGCTTTTGGACGGGAAATCTGCTGCAATCTCGACTCGGCGGAGTCTCGGGAGTGGTTGGTCACAAACGGGATCGGCGGTTACGCTAGCGGGACGATCGCAAATCTCCTCACCCGCCGCTATCACGGCTTGCTGGTAGCCGCCCTCAAACCTCCGCTGGGACGCACTTTGATGCTCGCCAAGCTGGACGAGACGGCTGTGTATCACGATCGCGCCTATCCGCTTTATACAAACCGCTGGGCCGACGCGACGATGGAACCCCACGGCTACAACTACATCGAAAGCTTTCACCTAGAAGGCACGACGCCTGTTTGGAGGTTTGCTCTCGCCGACGCTATCCTGGAAAAGCGGATTTGGATGCAGCAAGGTGCTAACACAACATATATTCAATACCGCTTGCACCGCGCCTCACAACCGATCGCCCTCGCTGTCAAAGCCCTAGTCAACTACCGCGACTACCACCACACAACTCGCGCCGACGACTGGCAGATGAGCCTAGAAACCTTGGAACGCGGGGTTTGCGTGACTGCATTTCCCAAGGCTGCACCCCTGTACCTGCTGACGGATGCCGAAGCCGAGGCAAAATTTCGAGTTTCTGCGGCTTTATACAATTGGCATTACGGATTGGACTTAGCAGCCGAAAAGCGCCGCGGATTGGATTGCTGCGAGGATCACTTGCACGCGGCGACTTTTCACATGACGATCGCACCGGGAAGTTCTCTCACATTGATAGCCAGCACCGAGAAAAATCCCGAACTCAACGGCGGTAAAGCTTTAGAAGTGCGCCGCACTTATGAGGGAGAACTGCAGCAAAACTGGTCAAAAGTGAGCGAATCTCCCGACTGGATCAATACCTTAGTGCTTGCCGCCGACCAATTTATCGTCAGCCGCCCGCTACCGGAGGAACCCGAAGGCAAAACGATTATCGCCGGATATCCCTGGTTCAGCGACTGGGGGCGCGATACGACGATCGCCCTGCCAGGTCTCACAATCTGTACCGGGCGATGGGAAATTGCGCGATCGATTTTGCGGACATTCGCGCGGTATGTCGATCGGGGAATGCTGCCGAACCGCTTCCCGGATGCGGGCGGCGAACCGGAATACAACACCGCAGACGCCACGCTGTGGTACTTTGAGGCAATCCGCGCTTATATCGAGGCCACGGGCGACGACGAACTTTTGACCGAACTCTGGCCTGTGTTATGTGAGATTGTTGACTGGCACTTGCAGGGTACTCGGTATAACATCCGCGTCGATCCCGATGACGGTTTAGTCTACGCGGGCGAAACCGGCGTGCAACTGACTTGGATGGATGCGAAAATCGGCGATTGGGTGGTGACGCCTCGGATTGGTAAGCCGATCGAACTCAGCGCGCTTTGGTACAATGCTATACAAGCTATGGCAAGTTTTGCTCGAAAACTGGGCAAGCCTCACAATGAATACCAGCAATTGGGCGATCGAACGGCGGCCGGATTCCCTCGCTTCTGGAACGCCTCAATCGGTTACTGTTACGACGTTCTGGACGGCCCCGACGGAGACGATAGTTCGCTGCGGCCCAACCAAATATTCGCCGTTTCCTTGCCCCTAAACTCGATTCCTCCTCACTCCGCCAACTCCTTGTCAGCGGGGATGCGCCAGGAAACCCGCTATACACCGTTACTGACGCCCATCCAGCGTCGCGGCGTGGTGGACGGCTGCGCTCAACAGCTTCTAACTTCTCACGGCCTCCGCAGCCTCTCGCCGCAGCACCCGCAGTATCGCGGCGCATACGGAGGCGACCAATTGCAGCGCGACAGTGCCTACCACCAGGGTACAGCTTGGGGCTGGCTGATTGGCCCGTTTGTCTTGGCGCACTTGCACGTATACAAAGATCCAGCACAAGCGAGCGAATTCCTCGAACCGATGGCACATCATATAAGGGGCGGCGGAGTTGGCAGTCTGGGCGAAATTTTTGAGGGCGACGCCCCCCACTCGCCGCGAGGCTGCACGGCTCAAGCTTGGACTGTGGCTGAGGTGCTGCGGGCTTGGTTGGCAATTAATACTGTGGGTGTTTAAATGGGGAATGTTATGTTGGGTTGAATAGGAGGTTTATGACATTATTATTAGCTGGCGATATTGGCGGAACAAAGACGATTTTGCGCTTGGTGGAAAGGACTGTTAACGGTGAAATGAACGCTCTTTATGAGTTCCGCTATCCGAGCGGAGAGTTCCCTGATTTAGTACCGATGGTGCGGCAGTTTTTGACGGAAGCTGCTATTAAGTTAAATTTTGTACCACAACCTGAAAAAGCTTGTTTTGCGATCGCAGGGCCGGTAGTCAACAACACTGCAAAACTGACTAATTTGCCTTGGATGCTGGAAGCAAAGCGTCTGGAACAAGAATTAGGAATATCCCGCGTCAGTTTAATTAATGATTTTGTTGCGGTTGGCTACGGCGTTTGGGGTTTGGACGATCGAGATTTGCACATTTTGCAAGTAGGAAAACCCCGCGAACACGATCCAATTGCTGTGATTGGTGCGGGTACTGGTTTGGGAAATTGTTTTGGAATTCCCGAAGCAAATGGCATCAGGGTTTTTTCTTCAGAAGGGGGACACGGTGACTTTGCTCCTCGTTCGGAGTTGGAGTTTCAATTGCTGAAATATTTGTTAGCAAAACACGACATTCAAAGAATATCGATCGAGCGTGTAGTTTCGGGACAAGGGATTGTTTCAATTTACCAGTTTTTGCGGGACAGAAAGTTTGCTCCTGAATCGCCGGAGGTAGGGGACATTATCAAAAAATGGGAGTCAGAAATCGGTAAAAGCGAGAAGAGTGTCGATCCGGGGGCGACAATTGCACAGGCGGCACTCAAAAAGTGCGATCGGCTTTCCGAACAAACAATGCAAATGTTTGTAGAAGCTTACGGTGCTGTAGCGGGCAATATGGCTGTGTCACTTTTACCTTACGGCGGTTTGTACATAGCTGGCGGCATCGCTGCTAAGATTTTGCCGCTGATTCTAGAAGGGGGTTTTATGCGAGCTTTTACACACAAAGGCCGAATGGATTCGCTGTTAGAAATGATGCCGGTGAGATTGGTTTTGAATGATAATGTAGGGTTAATTGGAGCGGCAGTTTGTGCGGCCGGTCTTTAGTTAATAATTGTATGGTGCGTCAGCTTTAAACTTATAAATTTTTGAAAAATAATGCTCTGCTGACGCACCCTACTTAGCTATAGTTATGTCATCTTCAAAATCTTCTCAGCAGCACCTTCAGATACAGGCATTACCGATAACCGATTACCTTTCCTTACCACCCAAATCTCATCCGCACTAAACTTTTGTTTAAGTTCATCCAAAGATATTAATTTAGCAAACTCCTCAACAAACTCCACTTTCACAGTTTGCCAGCGAGGAGCATTAAGCTGCGATTTAGCATCATAATATTCGCTATTTATATCGAACTGACTCGGGTCAGCAATCCCAGTCTCAACGACGCGCACCACCCCGACAATTCCCGGTATTTTAGTATTAGAATGGTAAAAAAATACTAAATCTCCCCGACTCATTTCTCGCAGAAAATTGCGAGCTTGATAGTTGCGAACGCCGTCCCAAGTACAAGTGCGATCGCCCTTCAAGTCCGCAATACTGTAAACATCCGGTTCCGACTTCATCAGCCAATAATTCATAGAATATCTTTCCGCTTCTGCAACCACAGAGTCAACATCAAATAAACAAAAATATGCACGCACAAAATACCCCAGTTCAAACCCAAATTTTGCCATGTTGGATCGTAAACCGGAGTAGGCTCAAACGGCTGAGGAAGCGTACTCCCGTCCGGTAATGTAGTAGGCGCGGGAACCATCCCATTCACATTAACTAAAGAGCCGTAAGCACCCACAGACCAGCGGCTTAACATCAGCCAAGAAAACTTGCTCGCCGCACCTTCCATCTTAAACAAAACTCCAGAAAAAATAATCTGAGGTAGCAATAATAGAGGCAAAGCGCTATTAGCTTGAGAGCTATTTTTAACAATCGCGGAAACGACTAATCCGAGACTTATGCAGCTCATTAAAGTTAAAAAGGTGGTAATAGTTGCCCCCATCGCCCAGGAAATCAAACTCGGTTCGGGGGATTTAAAAGCAATCAGAATAACTCCTACCATTAACAGTGTTTGCAATACTGCCAAAGCAGAAAGTATAAAAATTTTTGAACCTAAATAAGCAAACAATCCTAAATTGACCAAACGTTCTCGCAGATAAATAGCAGATTCTTTGACAATTTCTTGCAGAGAAGTTGCCAGTCCTACCCAAATAGCCGCGCAGGTAAATACAAATAAAACTCTGAGCGCTAAAGGTGCTAAAGTTGCCTCCGGTGCGCCAATTAATGGGTCTTTATCTCTGACGGCTAGCCGCAGCAAACTAATGCCGATCGGTGCTGTCAAAAGAGCTAAGCTTAAGTTAACTAAGTCACGGGAAACGAGTTGAAAATAGCGCTGGGCAAGCAAAACGAGTTGTTTTACAAAAGATTTAGATTTTGGTACAGAAGGTGCAGAAGGTATTTTTGCATTAGCGTTGCCTCTGCTGAAGTGGTTGACAATATAGCGCTGATAGTAGGGAGATTTATTAAACTTTTCTGCCCAGCTTAGAACGTTGGTTTCTCCTGTTTCTAATTCGTTGTAAATGTCAGCAAAGTCGCCCGTTTTGACATCAAAAAAATCGAGCGCTTCCCTAGGCGGGCCGAAGTAACAAAGGCGTCCGCCGCGACCCATAAAAACAATACGATCGCACATCGTGATATTTGCCGTCGCGTGAGTCACCAGAATCACCGTCCGGCCTTGATTTGCCAACTTTCGCAGCAGTTGCATCATCTTCTTATCCAAACCCGGATCGAGTCCTGAAGTCGGTTCGTCTAAAAAGAAAAGTTTCGGATCTGCTAACAGTTCAACTCCGATACTGACCCGTTTCCGCTGTCCGCCGCTAAGCTGTTTTACTAAAGCCTTGTGGCGGTGAGTCATTTCAATATCTTCTAAAGTTTTTGCGACTACCTGCTTGACATCTGTATCAGGAGGTAAGCGCAATTTAGCTGCATAACTCAAAACTTCTTCTACTGTCAAATCTGCGTGTACAATGTCATCTTGAGGCACGTAACCAATTTGATTGCGGTAAATATTGAAGTTTTGGCGCAGGTTGTCGCCATTGAGAAACACAGCGCCGTTAGTAGTTTTTTCAATGCCTAAAAGCGTCCGCATTAAAGTAGATTTACCAGCGCCACTACCGCCGACTAAAGCCACAAACTGCCCCGGTTCGATCGCCAAAGTGATGTTATCCAAACGCTTGGGAATCACCAGACTGTCAGCATCCAAACGAATTTGATGGCCCGAGTCTTGCATCTGCAACTCACCGCTGCGGTAAGTTAGAGTAAACGGGCCGATCCGAATTGCATCTCCCTCGGACAACTGTACAGAATTTGTCACTCGCTGACCGTTAACAAAAACCCCGTTAACGCTGTGGTCTCGCAAAATATAATTACCGCGGCTGTCTTGGTCGATTGTGGCGTGGCGTCTAGAAACAAGCGGCGCATCTAATTGCAGCGAAGCGTTTGGATCGCGGCCCAACAAAACCGACCGATTCTTAAGAAGAATTGACTGCTTGCTAGGAACAGCAACCTGATTCGCCAGCGGATTAAAATAACTCAGCAAAACTTGATTTTGAGGATCGAGACCGATTTTAATTTCTGTGCCGTTTTTCAGACAATAACCGTCATTGGGAGTGATGCGAGTGCGATCGACAAATAAGCCATTAGTGCTCGGCCGCTGCCCGTCACCGTCGTAAATCCAGTAATTATCCCCAATTTGGCGCAAAACAGCGTGAACGCCGGAAACTGCCCGCCAAGCGTCGGGAATGACTAAATCAGCACGAGTGCGATCGCGCCCCAATACGTGCTGCTGCTGTTTTAACTCTAACTGTAAAACCTCCCCTTGATTGCTTAATACTATATAAGGTCGATCACTTAAAGCAGTCAGTTGTCCTATATTGCCTGTCATACTTCAATCGCAGTTTTTGCACTCACTTTGGTCAGCATATCAAAAGTAGGACAACAATACGCTTATATTAAGCAAGCCTATTTGGCAACAACCGACAAACTGCGAAGCCGATTAATTGCCGCCGCTAATTCAAACCGTCGAAACATGGCAAAATCCCCTTCAGGAAAAGGCGATAAAATATCCATCCCCTGCGCCTCAATATCCGCCATCACCAAATCTATGATTTCCGACAAAGTGCGTTTTCCGTCCATGTATTGCTGCTTAGCATAAACCATTGCCGCAGCGATCGCCCTTAACTGTCCGCTGTCCACAATTTGCTCAACAGCACCCAAATCAATATCCTCAGTTCCAAAAGCCAATTCATCAACATCTCGCACCTTCACCCGCACATCTCGCCGCCCCCGACTCGGATCTAAACTAGCAGGAACTGGCACTCTTTGAGTAATCTCACCAAAATTTTCTCCCCCTTCTGCAACACGGCTCATCGAGTATTTTTTAGCAATTTCTTTAGCTTTTTTCGTCACATTATATGCGTGAAAGTTATCCATTGAAATCACAGTATCCGCAACATCAAAATAATCGCCACTTCCACCCATGACTATAATAGTCGATACGCCGCAATCTGCATACAATTGTTTAACTTTATCAATAAACGGCGTAATCGGTTCCTTATCCTTAGCGATCAGTTCCTGCATTCGGCGATCGCGAATCATAAAATTCGTCGCCGCCGTATCCTCATCCACCAATAAAACAGGCATTCTCCCCACTTCCAAAGCCTCAATAATATTAGCAGCTTGCGACGTACTGCCACTCGCATTTTCCGTATAAAATTGTACAGTATCTCTACCTTGTGGCAAGTGGTTAATAAAAGGTGAAATATCAACTCCCGCCACACTTCTGCCATCTTCCGCTCTAATTTTAACCGCCGCAGGGTTAGCCACCATAAATTCCCGGCCATCTCCCGGAATTCGATTGTAAACTCCCAACTCGATCGCCCTAAGTAAAGTTGATTTGCCGTGATAGCCACCGCCAACAATCAAAGTAATCCCAGCGGGAATACCCATACCGGAAATCAAACCGCGATTCGGACAATTAAACTCAACTATTAACGACGGCGGCGACTGAAAAGCCACAGCATTATTTAACAAAGGGCGATCGTCAACACCCGTGCGGCGCGGCAAAATAGAACCGTTAGCCACAAACGCAACTAATCCTTTTTCAGCTAACTGCTGCCGCAGCCAGTCAGCATCTTCTACAGTTTCAACGTGACGGCGAGATTCAGCAGCATTTAAGTTAGCATATTTCAGGGATTGACTGACAATTTGCGGAATATCTTCGCACAGCATTTCAGCAGCTTGTCGCCCTAAGATACTGCGTCCGCCCGCTGGAAGTCCGACGGCAAATCGCAGTTCAACTCCTCCTAAATCTTCGATATCGGATGTATTTGAGGAAATGATAAATGCGGAAGTTCGCTCTAAAACTTCTTGTCCGAAGCCAGTCACTGCAATCATACCGCTTTTCCCAGTGCCGCGTTTGCTGCTGATGCTGTTTGCTGCTGTGTCAAACTGGCGAGTTAGGTAATCTCGCAAGGCTATTTCTCGACTGCGAGAGTTGAAAAGTTCGCGGGGAATTTGAGCAATGTTGGAGGGAACTCTGACTCTAAATTTACTGGGAGAAGCAAACGGATCTCCCTGCACGTAATCAATAATTAATGTGAATTCAGAAAAGTCGTAGTTACCTTGAATTTCTTTGTAGGCTTTGTAGCCTCGATTGTCTAGTTGCAGTAAATGCCATTGCAGGCTTTCTTTGTTAGTCATTTGTTATTAATTATTGGTTATTAGTTATTAGTTATTAGTTATTTTTACCTAGTTCCTAGGCAGAGCCTAGGAACCGATTTCTAGAGGCTCTGCCTCGCTTGCTTGGCGTGGGGAAATTGGAGGCTCTGCCTCCGGATATGCGTTACCAGGTCGAGCCTGGTAACGAGTAGATTACCGATTACCAATTACCAATTACTAATTACCGAATTTCCAATAATTTAGCCACGGCATTAACAACAATTTGAGCAGAACCGGCGAAAAAAGGTCGATCGATAGTTGCTAATGTATCGCTAGATTGATGATAGTGCGGCGATCGCAAATTTGCAGTATCCGTCACTAAGACAGCACCAATGCCTTTATACCAGAAAGGCGCGTGGTCGCTCCGCAAAACATCGGGAGTCAGCAACCCTTTTAGGGGAACCGGCAGTGCCACCACAGGCGGCAAATCGGCTTTTCCCGACTCCGCAAAACTTTTCAATAGCAGCGGATGTTCCGCATCCCCAATCACAGCGATAAACTCGCCTTTGTCAGGAGATTTTACCCCCGATGCTTCTAGAAAAGGTTGCGCTGTCAATCCTTCGGGATATTGCTGGCATCCAGGCGTGCGGCAGGCATAACCTACCATATCTAGGACGATCGCACCCTGCAAATTTTTTAACCGCGCGTCGCTACCAGTGAATGCTAAACTGCCTAAAAGTCCGAGTTCTTCCCTGTCGAAAAAAGCTACTTGCAATGTCCGAGGCGTGGGACGAGAACCCAGCAATCTTGCTACTTCTAAAACTACTGCAACTCCCGTCGCATTGTCGTCAGCGCCTGGGGAGTTTGGTACAGTATCGTAGTGTGCTGCGACTAAAATTGCACCGGCGTTTGAGTTAGTGCCTTTTCTCTCAGCGAAGACGTTGATTCCGCGATCGAACCGCTGCAAATCTGCGGAAAATCCTAATGTTTGCAATTGCTGGGAAATGTAGTCTCTAGTAAAAGAGCGAGATCGTTCTCCATCGCGTTCTCCTGCTAAAGTCTCGACGTGTTTCCACAGCCTGGACGGGTCAATTTCCTGCTGAAAAAAAGTATTTTTTTCAGCAGGAAGCGGTAAAGGAGACGGGTTTTGGGAAGTGTGGATATTGCGATCGATCCCAACTTCGGATACAGCCGACAACCGCTGCCACGAGTCAGAACGCCAACCCACAGCCACCACCGCAACTAAAATAAATAGCGCTATCCAAATCAATTGTTTCATCAGTAAGTCTATGTGAGATTTTAGACAGAGCTTACGCACTCCTTGCTCTCATCAACCGGGTGTTTTAGCAGAAGCGAGGGCTGCAACAAAGTCTTTTCGTCAAACCCGGTTGATGCGTCCAGAACTGTTATATTTTAGATTTTAGGTTGACACCAGAGCTACAAATAAACCTGTTTCAAAAAATGAAACTCAAAAATATTAAAATTAGCTGTGCCAGAGGCAGTTTTGTATTTTTGATTTAAACAAGCAGGTAAAAGTCTTGGGATGTTGCCGTCGAAGCTGTCTTGCTTATTGGAGCGTTCGACGGCGACATTCAACTCACTAATTTACCTTTAAAATTTACAAGCAAAAACTACTTTTTTTCCCACTCAATCTCCTTATTATCCAAGATTAAGCCACTGCTGCTGGGAAAAGCATAAGGAATAGTTTTTGCAGAAAATTCAACTATTTGAGTTGGTTGTTGAAACCACTCGGAATAACTCGGGTTGAGTTGGTCGTACAGTGCTTTCAAAGTTTGGATTTCTGCCTCTAGCTGCGCTGCTGCTTGATTGATTCTACGAGCTTGTGCTTGCAAGCGTTTTTCCCCGGTTTGAACGTGGTTTTCCACTTCTTGCCAGTGCTGTCCGGCAAGCAATTTTTCTAGTTCACCTTGCTTGTAATTGAGTAAAGCCTGTTTTTGTTGCAGTTGCTTTTCTATATTTTTAGTCTCTCGGTCAATTTCCTGGATTTGCTGTAACCACTGCTCCCCAAAAGCAGCAGTTTGCTTGTGGAACTCGGCAATGGCTTCAGGAGTATTATTTTTGGGAAAACTGACTGCCACTCGGCACTCTGAGCGCTGTACGGCAAGTTTTTCCCGCGCCTCTTGCAGGGTGGCAACTTCTGCTTGCAGCGCGCGGACTTCTTTTTGGAGTTCTGGGATGGTCTGACTCATGGGTTCAATTAGTGGACCTCTGCATCGATTTTAAGCTAATTGTTTATTTTTCTAACAAGTCCCGGTCGCCTCCTTGCGGGAATTATCTAATTTTAGCGCTCCCCCCCGGTGTCTAGGCAGAATGGCGGATAATTTGTGGCACAATGGCTGATGACATATTTGAGATTAAGATTAAAATTGTAATTAGTTATAAAGCTAAATTATTTTTTTTGTAAAATTTAATTTACAAATCCACATAAATTCCGGATGGCTGGGTTTTCCTCTGGTAGAGAAACTTCTGCTAAACTTTTTGACATTATGATTGCTAAAAAAATATTTATAATTAGGAAATAGAGCCAATGAAAATAATTTTTCAATTAATGCTGGGATATTTCGCGGTTGCTATTTTTGGTGTGGAATGTGGCATAAATCCAAAAATATTACCGACAAGTCTAGGAGATGGGCATGGCACTCTCCCTGTAGCAGGGATTTTGATTCGGTCTCAGAAATATAGCTATTTGCGATCGGCATCTCGCCCCCTTACTTCTGCAAACGCCACATTATTTTTGGATAAATTATCCCCAATTGAGCCAGTACAATTACCGACTTACAATTATATACAATCTCAGGAAAGTCAGATCAAAGAACCTAACTTTAGCTTAAAAATAATCGGTAATTATCTGGTTTTAATTTTTTTATTAATCTCATTATTGATTAGGGGTAAAACAGTAAATATATTATCCAAGACTATGAGGTTAATTAAAACGAAGTCTGAAACAGATAATGACAAGCTACCAAAAGGAGAAAAAGTGTTGTATCCAAAAAAAGAGCTGGATATCTGGCATACTATTGCCCAAATGACCCAAGATTTGCAGCAAGCTGCCGAATATGCTCTCAATATTTGCGAGAAAATGAACGTCTCGATAATTGCGACCACCCCGGGCGGCCATATCCTGTCGTTAAACCAAGCTACCTGTCAACTTCTGGGATACTCTAAAAAAGAGCTGTTAGGCAAACCAATAGCTGGACTTTTTAAGAAAACTGAATCACCGCCACCCGAGTTAGAGTTAGCAAGTTTAACAGTCGAAAGTTCTGTCCGCAACGTCGAAAAAGTCTACCTTTCTAAACACCGAAAAAAAATAATTGTACAGCTTTCTATTTTAATTATTCGCGACGGTCAAGGCAAGGTCAGCGGCAAGTTATACATAGCACAAGATATTACCGATAGCAAGCGGGCTGAAAGAAATTTGCGACGCAGTGAAAAAAAGTTTCGCCAACTGATAGAAACTGTTAATGCTGTTGCGTTTATCTATCACCGCAGACAGTTCCGCTATGTCAATGCTCAGACAGAAGCTCTGACAGGATATACTCGCGAAGAATTGCTAGCATTGGATTTATACGACTTAATTCATCAAGATTTTATAGAAATAGTTAAAAACTGGGGTAAATCCCGCCACGCGCGCTCAACAGCAGGCTCTAAATATGAATTAATAATAGTCACGAAAACCGGAAAGTTGCGCTGGATTGAAGCAACTGTAGATATTATCAAATTTGAAAAAAAAGCCTCAATATTAATCACAGCATTTGATATCAGCGATCGCAAATTAGCAGATTCACAACTAGAAACATCTCTTTCGTTGCTTCAAGCAACCATTGAATCTACTGCTGACGCCATTCTGGCGGTTGATAGTGGAGGAAAAGTTATCACCTTTAACCGCAAGTTTGCCGAAATGTGGAAGTTGCCGGATTTCCTGCTGGATTCGAGAGATAACAACCAAATTTTGGGGTTTGGAATCAACCAGTTAAAATACCCGGAAATATTTCTCAACCGTGCTAAAGAATTGTCCGAGTGTCCCACAGAAGAAAGTTACGATCTCATCGAGTTGACAGATGGCAGGATATTCGAGCGCTACTCGTTGCCCCAGCGCACGGGAGGCAAAATTACTGGTCGAGTATTCAGTTTTCGGGATGTAACGGAACGGGTGCAATCCGAAGAAAAATTGCGCAAAAGCGAAGAACGCTTTCACCTGCTGACGCGGGCGACAAATGATGCCGTATGGGATTTTGATTTGTTAAAAAATGAGTATTGGTTAAGCGAAGAATTTGAAAAAGTTTTTGGATACAAGCTTAATGAAACTCAGACGATAGAATTAGAATCTTGGTGGCTAAATATTCATCCCGAAGAACGGGAACGAGTGATGTTAAGCTTCAACAAAACAATGAACTCAGACGCTCAATGTTGGTCGGAAGAATACAGCTTTCACCGTGCAGACGGGGGATATGTTTTTGTGCTCGATCGCGGCTATATCATCCGTAATGAAAGTGGCAAAGCAGTAAGGGCGATCGGTACGATGATGGACATTACTCAGCGCAAGCAAGCTGAAGAAATTATTCGCTATCAAGCTGTTTATGACCAACTCACCGGTTTACCGAACCGGATACTTTTTAACGAGCGGCTGCTGGCGTCCTTAAAACAAGCTAAACAAACCAAAAAAATGTTAGCTGTGATGTTTTTAGACTTGGACAGGTTCAAAAAAATTAATGATACACTAGGTCACGCTGCGGGCGATCGCCTTTTAGAAGGTTTTGCCGGACGCATCAGCGACACTTTGCGATCGACTGACACGGTTGCCCGCTGGGGAGGCGACGAATTTACCATACTACTTCCCGATATCAATTGCTTAGAAGATGCAGTTAAAACAGCTCAAAGAATACTCAACAATTTAAAGCCAGCATTTAAACTAGAAGGACAACCGTTTCATGTTAGCAGCAGCATCGGCATTGCTCTTTATCCAGATGATGGTGAAGATGCCGAAACTTTAGTCAAAAATGCCGATGCTGCCTTGTACCACGCTAAAGAAATGGGAAGAAATAACTATCAGTTATATACTTCAACAATTAATCCCCAAGGCAGCCAGTTACTAACTATAGAACACAGGCTGCACGAGGCTTTAGAACAGGGAGAATTTGAGGTTTTCTACCAGCCAAAAGTCAACATCACTACTTGGGAAATTCAGGGCATGGAAGCCCTGCTGCGCTGGCAACATCCACAATTAGGTTTAGTTACTCCCGCTACATTTATTCCGATCGCCGAAGATAACGGATTAATTGTAGCTATTGGGGAATGGGTGCTGCAAACAGCCTGCACTCAAAATAAAGCTTGGCAGGATGCTTTGCAGCCAGATTTGCGGGTAGCAGTCAACGTTTCGGCTCGGCAGTTCCAGCAATTTAATTTATTAGAAATGGTAGCGAATTGCTTAGAAAAAAGCGGTTTAGCACCCAAGTATTTAGAGTTAGAAATTACCGAGACTACAGCTATGCAAGATGTGGATTATACCACAAAAGTTCTCAGGGAGTTGCAGAATATGGGAGTGCAAATTGCGCTGGACGATTTCGGCACGGGTTATTGTTCTCTAAATTATCTCAAAAAGTTTCCCTTGAATATCTTAAAAATAGATAAATCCTTTGTCAGCGGATTGACGACCGATCCCTGCGAACGGGCGATCGCCAAGGCTATAGCGACGCTAGGGCGAGATTTGAACTTGAGCGTGGTAGCCGAAGGAGTAGAAACTAAAGAGCAGTTGGAGTGTTTGCGCGAACTCCACTGTCAAGAAATTCAGGGTTATTATTTCAGCCCTGCCCTCTCGGCTGGTGAGGCTAGCAAACTTTTGGTAAATTCTATGTTGAGGAAAGTGCAAATTGCTTAATTAGTCATTAGTTATTAGTTATGGTTCTTGACCGCGAATCTTAGTCTCCCGACTTATTTTCCTGCGCTGCACCCCCAACATCATCACTGCTAGAGCGCTGCAGCGAGCCTAAGTTATCCGGCAATTCGTTAAGATGCTTGGCCAAAAAGTGGCACAGCGCTCTTAACTTGAGGGATTTTCAGCTCCGAGGCATCAAGTCCTCGCTCCCGCCACCGCAGTTAAAAGCTTAGCTTGGTTAGGGACACGGCACGGCGTCGTGTGCTTAATGATGGTCGATCGCGATCGCCCGCCCTTGTTAAAACTTAAAATAGTGTGCAGAATAACGGACTTGTACCTAAAGACAGAGGAAAATATCGCTACCCCAACATAAAGGCTTTGTCTATGCAGCCAATTCGCACATTTAACGTTTCCCCTTCGCTACCGACAATTCTCGAACCCCTACGCAAGCTTGCCTACAACTTGCACTGGGATTGGAACGTCGATACCAAAGACCTCTTCCGCCGCCTCGATCGAGACCTGTGGGACTCCAGCAACCAAAACCCGGTGCTGATGCTCGGAACCATATCTCAAGAGCGACTGCAAGAAATGGCCGAAGACGAAGGCTTCATTGCCCAAATGAACCGAGCAGCCCAGCAGTTAGATGATTATCTCAAAAATCGCGCCTGGTACCGCAAACAGCGCGGCACCGAGCAGCAAGAATGCTACGCTTACTTTTCGATGGAATTCGGCTTAGTTAAAGCCCTACCAATCTATTCGGGCGGTTTGGGCGTACTCGCAGGCGACCACCTCAAATCAGCTAGCGATTTGGGCTTGCCCTTAGTCGGTGTCGGCTTGCTATACCAAGAAGGTTATTTTTCGCAGTATCTCAACGCCGACGGCTGGCAGCAAGAACGCTATCCGCTCAACGATTTCTACAATATGCCGCTGCACCCAGAACGCAATCCCGACGGTTCGGAATTGCGGATTGAGGTGGACTATCCCGGCCGCAAGGTGTATGCCCGGATTTGGCGGGTACAAGTGGGAACGGTTCCTTTGTACCTAATGGATACAAATATTGAACCTAACAGCCGCTACGACCAAGATATTACCGACCAACTGTACGGCGGCGATAAAACTCTGCGGATGCACCAAGAAATCATGCTGGGCATCGGCGGCGTGAAAATGCTCAAGGCATTGGGGCTGACAGTTACGGCTTATCACATGAATGAAGGCCACGCGGCTTTCATGGCTTTGGAACGCATTCGGATGCTGATGGAGGAATATCACCTGAGTTTCGTAGAAGCGGAACAGGTGGTGGTTTCGAGCAGTATGTTTACGACTCACACGCCTGTACCTGCTGGGTTTGACTTGTTCGAGCCGGATATGGTGATGCACTATCTCGGTCAGTATCCCAAGATGTTTGGCTTGTCGCAAGATGAGTTTTTAGGATTGGGCCGCGAGAATACTGGCGATTTGTCCGCACCTCTGAATATGGCAATTTTGGCAATTAAAATGTCGAGTTTTGTCAACGGGGTGGCGGCTTTGCACGGTGTGGTGTCGCGCCCGATGTTTCAGGGTTTGTGGCCGGGTTTGCCGCAGGAAGAAGTGCCAATTACTTCGATTACCAACGGGGTTCACGCTCGCAGTTGTGTGGCGAAGTCTACTCAGGAGTTATACGATCGCTACCTGGGCCCAGATTGGGAAATGACTCGCAAGGACGATCGTCTCTGGGACAGAATGTCGTCGATTCCTGATGAGGAACTATGGCGCAATCACGAACGCTGTCGATCGGAGTTGGTGGTGTTCGCGCGGGAGTGGCTGGAAAAGACTTTGCGCGAGCGCGGTGCGGCCCAAACGGAAATCGAACACGCGCGCGAGGCACTCAATCCGAAGGTGCTGACGATCGGGTTTGCCCGCCGCTTTGCTACTTACAAGCGGGCGACGCTGTTTTTGCGCGATGTCGATCGAATCATGCGGATCATGCGGGATCAAAATCGCCCGGTGCAGTTTGTGATTGCTGGGAAGGCTCACCCGATGGATATTCCGGGTAAGGAATTGATTCGAGATATCGTTCACTTCATCCGCGAGCACGAGACGATGAGCTCGATGGTGTTTTTACCGAACTACGACATTAACGTTGCTCGGATGATGGTTTCTGGCTGCGATGTGTGGCTGAATACGCCGCGCCGCCCGCGTGAGGCTTCGGGTACTTCCGGGATGAAAGCTTCGATGAATGGTTTACCGAATCTCAGCATCCTCGACGGATGGTGGGATGAGGCTGATTATGTTCGTACCGGTTGGCCGATCGGACATGGGGAATTTTACGAAGATACTAAGTATCAGGATGAAGTCGAGGCTAATGCTTTGTATGACTTGATGGAAAAAGAAGTTGTACCCCTATTTTACAACCGGGATGCTGATGGAATTCCCCGCGGTTGGACGGCGAAAATGAAGGATTCGATTCGCTTGAACTGTCCTTTCTTCAATACTGCTCGGATGGTGAAGGATTACGCGCGGCGGGCTTATTTCCCGGTGAGCGATCGATTCTTCACGATGACTTCGGATCATTGTACTCCGGCCAAGGAATTGTCTCACTGGAAGAAGCACGTTCTCGCGAAGTGGAAGGATATTAAGATTGAGGCTGTTGATATTTCCCAGGATAAGGAAGTTAAGGTCAATCAATCGATCTCGGTTAAATCTCGGATTAATCTGATGGGATTGACGCCTGCGGACGTGCAAGTCGAACTTTATCAAGGTTCGGTTGATGCTAACGGAGATATTGTCGGCGGCGTGCCGGTGGTGATGGAGTATTTGGGAGAAGATGCTAACAATGCTAGCCTTTATACGGCTGACATTACTTATACTTCTAGTGGTTTGCAAGGTTTGTCGTTGCGGGTTTTGCCGAAGCACGATAATCTCAGCAGTCCTTATGAAGCTGGCGTGATTCTCTGGGCACATTAAAGGAAGTTCGGCAACGGATTCTGTAACGGATGTAACGGATGTAACGGATGTAACGGATGGAAGGAAGAGGGAATCAGGAATCAGGAAGATTTTACCTATTCTCCCCCTCTCCCACTCTCCCACTCTCCTACTCTTTTTATCGAAGTTGGGGAATGACTATTTAGCCGATTGTGCAATGAGCGCCCAATACCACATTCCCCTCTATTTCCTAGTACCGGTGAGCGAGTATATAAGCGTACAGCAAGGCATCTCGGTGGTCTTCTAAGGCTTGGAGGGGGGCAAAAGTGGTGGGATTTCGGGGATGTTTGAAACACGGATGAACGCTGATGAACCCTGATTCTTATGCAGGATGTTTGCGAAATCCAGAGTTGGTTCGAGGATTGATCAATATCTACAATATACTGGCATAATTTCATCAATTAGAGTTGACATTCTGCCAGTTCTCCTTTTTTGTGGCGTTGCTGAATACCAGGTATAAATTCAAGATTTCGGAATTTTTATAAGCCCAGTCGGGTGAGTTTTGTAACTTCCGATAAAAGTTGATTCATACCGTGAATCAGCCAAGCCCAGAATCTATATCCATCAATATGAAATCCGCCGAACAAAATAGTGGTTCCACAATAGTCACACTTTTTCATACTGCGATTTCCTAAAATTGAAGGGAGCCTTGAGACACCTCTAGTTTACGTTATTTACCAACACCCGCTGGCTGCTGACGGTTTCGCACTTCCAGAAAAATCAACAAAGCATTAACATCAGCCGGATTTACCCCGCCAATTCTCGCCGCTTGGCCAATCGTCAGCGGTTTCACCTTAGCCAACTTTTCCCGCGATTCTTTGGAGAGAGTTGTAATTGCCATGTAATCCAAATCTGCCGGCAATTGTCGGCGTTCGTGTTTGGCAATGTCATCGATTTGATTTTGCTGTCTTTGCAAATAGCCGGAATATTTGATGTCAATTTCTGCACCATCTTTCTCAGCCAATTTCAGACTAGAATTGCCTAAATTGTAGCGTTCCAAGTCCACATAATGAAAACCAGGACGACGCAACAAATCAGCAAGAGTAATTGAACCTTTAATTGCTTGTTGAGTGTCAGCAAAAATTGCCTTGCCAACTTCCTCGTGCTCTTTCACCCGCGTCGAGTACAAGCGTTCCTTCTCTGCCACAATATTAGCTTGTTTGCGATCGAATAACTGCCAGCGGCGATCGTCAATCAAACCAATTTCCCGTCCCAGCGGCGTCAAGCGTTGGTCAGCATTGTCCGATCGCAATAATAGCCGATATTCCGATCGCGAAGTCAACATCCGGTAAGGTTCCCGCAAATCCTTCGTACACAAATCGTCAATCAAAGTGCCGATATAACTTTGCTCGCGAGGAAACACAATCATCTCCTGATTTTTCGCAAACCTGGCTGCATTAATCCCCGCCACAATCCCCTGTGCAGCGGCCTCCTCATATCCAGTTGTACCGTTCACCTGACCCGCGCAAAACAGCCCTTCGATCTTCTTAGTCATCAGCGTTGGAAAGCACTGAGTAGCCGGCAAATAATCATACTCCACAGCATAAGCAGGGCGCATCATCTCGCACTTTTCCAAACCCGGAAGAGTCCGCAGCATTTGCAATTGCAAATTTTCTGGTAAACCAGTAGAAAATCCTTGGATATAAAGTTCAGGAATATCTCTACCTTCCGGTTCAATAAAAATCTGGTGACTGTCCTTATCCGCAAACCGTACAATCTTATCTTCAATACTCGGACAATAGCGCGGCCCCTTCGCATCAACCCAGCCGCCGTAGACTGGAGAAAGGTGCAAATTGTCTCTAATTAACTGGTGAGTTGCTGGCGTAGTTCTCGTTAAATAACAAGGCATTTGTTCCCGTTCAATCCAAACTTCTGGATCGAAACTAAACCAGCGAACCTCTGTATCTCCCGGCTGCGGTTCCAGGTTGGTATAATCCAGAGTACGCTTGTCAACTCTTGCCGGAGTTCCTGTTTTTAACCGACCAGTTTCAAAGCCTAAACGATTGAGAGTTTCCGTCAAGCCAACGGCGGCAAATTCTCCCGCACGTCCGGCGGGCATGGACTTATTGCCCACCCAAATTGTGCCACCTAAAAAAGTACCTGTGGTCAGAATTACTGCTTTGCATTCAAAGGCGACGCCAAAGTATGTTTCAACTCCGATAACTTCTTCGTTTTTGCCCAAAACTAAGTCTGTTACCATCGCTTCCCTGATGGTTAAATTTTCTTGATTTTCGACAATATTATTCATTACAGCGGCGTATTCCCGCTTGTCAGTTTGTGCTCGCAGGGCCCACACTGCGGGGCCTCTCGAAGCGTTGAGGACGCGCTTTTGTAAGTAGGTGCGATCGGCCATTTTGCCAATTTCCCCGCCTAACGCATCAACTTCGTTAGTAAGTTGGGTTTTAGCCGGGCCGCCGACAGCGGGATTGCAAGGTTGCCACGCAATTTTGTCGAGGTTGAGGGTGAGGAGAAGGGTGCGACAGCCGAGGCGAGAAGTGGCGAGGGCGGCTTCGCAGCCGGAGTGTCCGCCACCTACTACGATGATGTCGAAACTGTCTTGGAATTGTACTGGTGTTTGTGCGGTCATTCGATTTTAGATTTTAGATTTTAGATTTTAGATTGAATAATACAGATCTGGCAAAATTAGGTTTTAGTTTCCTTAATTAAAACTCTTCCTCTCCCTTAGTGTAGCTGTTTTCTTCAAACATCGATGTTAATCCAGTAATTTTTACGGGGGGTCGATCTTTGAATTCTACGACAAATGACAACTCCCCACCCATTGCCGCGATATAACTTTGCAAAGTAGATACCAACAAATCCGCACGGCGTTCGAGGCGCGAGACATTTTCTTGACGCATATTTAATAATTCTGCCATGCGAATCTGAGTAAATTTCCTTGCTTTTCGTAAGTCTTGCAATGTCATTTCTTCAGCCATTAATTCAACCGATCGCTTTTCGACTATTGCTCGTTGTTCGGGAGGCAAATTCTCCATAATAGTCTTCAGGCTAATTGTCATCTGTTTCTGGCCCCATTAATTTATTCAAATGACCGGTAAATCTACTATCTGCTATCTTAATTTGAGTAAAGTATGCCTTACATAGCATATTATAGGCAATAGTCGATCGAATAACAATATTTATCTGCACCCTTCGCGTCTTCGCAGTTCAATCATTCCGTACAATTGCAGTTTTGCGCTATGTTAGACAAAAAAATCTCAACAAGCGTACACAAGTGAAATACTTCTTCTTATCTGACGGCTGGAAAGTAGGGCGCGTCTGGGGGGTAGGTGGCGAGTGGAGTCACGCCGCCTGGAGGCGGGCGCCGGACATCCAACAGCTCAACCTCTGTCTTTCCGATCGCAACGAAAAAATGTGGCTCTACCGCGTAGAAGACGCCGTACTCATGGTAGAAGTCCAACCAGCAGTCCGTCCAGATCCCGCCGATCCTGCCAAAAATATCGGCAACGTCACCCTCACCAGACTGATCGATGCCGAGCAAGTCCTCGAACGCCTCGGGACGATCGCCGCCCGCTGCGAAATGGGCAACCCGCAACTAATGTAATGCTCAACATATTGCAATCGGTTCTAACACTCGATACACTTCTTTAAATAACTTTCATTTTTATGCCTCCACCTTTGAAGGTAGATGGCAGTCGGCAAAAGGCAGAGTTTAAACCCTGCAGGTAACTGCTGGGGATTCAGAATCTGATTTTTCCGTAAAAATAGACATCATCACTTACACCTTGGAGAACCGCAGTCAATGGGACTACCCTGGTATCGCGTACACACAGTCGTCTTAAATGACCCAGGCCGATTGATTTCTGTACACTTAATGCACACTGCCCTCGTGGCAGGTTGGGCCGGCTCAATGGCCCTTTATGAACTAGCAGTTTTTGATCCCACAGACCCAGTTCTGAATCCAATGTGGCGTCAAGGGATGTTCGTGTTGCCCTTCATGACTCGCTTGGGAGTTACGGGCTCTTGGGGCGGTTGGAGCATCACCGGCGAAGGTAACGTCGATCCGGGCTTCTGGTCCTTTGAAGGCGTCGCTGTCGCTCACATCGTTCTATCGGGCCTGCTGTTCTTAGCAGCAGTTTGGCACTGGGTATTTTGGGACTTAGAACTTTTCAGAGACCCTCGCACCGGTGAACCAGCCCTCGACTTGCCAAAAATGTTTGGCATTCACCTGTTCCTCTCCGGCTTGCTCTGCTTCGGCTTCGGCGCATTTCACCTTTCGGGACTTTTTGGTCCGGGAATGTGGGTGTCCGACCCCTACGGCCTGACCGGTCACGTCCAGCCAGTGGCGCCTTCTTGGGGCCCTGAAGGCTTCGATCCCTTCAATCCGGGTGGCATCGTGGCTCACCACATTGCAGCGGGCGTAGTCGGCGTAATTGCCGGTTTGTTCCACTTGACAGTGCGGCCGCCGGAACGTCTTTACAAAGCCCTGCGGATGGGGAATATCGAAACTGTACTTTCTAGCAGTATCGCTGCCGTGTTCTTTGCAGCCTTTGTGGTTGCAGGTACGATGTGGTACGGTTCTGCTGCAACTCCGATCGAACTTTTTGGCCCGACTCGCTATCAGTGGGACAGCGGCTATTTCCAACAAGAAATCGATCGCAGAGCTCAAGCTAGCTTGGCCGGTGGCGCTAGCTTCCAAGAAGCTTACGAACAAATTCCCGAAAAATTGGCTTTCTACGACTACGTGGGCAACTCTCCTGCTAAAGGCGGTTTGTTCCGGGCCGGCGCGATGGTCAATGGCGACGGTATTGCTAAATCTTGGCTGGGTCATCCAGTATTTACTGACAGCGAAGGTCGGGTATTGTCGGTTCGCCGCCTCCCCAACTTCTTTGAAACTTTCCCAGTAATTTTGACGGACAAAGATGGGGTCGTTCGCGCTGACATCCCCTTCCGCCGTGCTGAATCAAAATACAGCTTTGAACAAAGCGGAGTTACCGTCAGCTTCTACGGTGGCGAACTTAACGGTCAAACCTTTAATAATCCTCTAGATGTTAAGCAGTTTGCTCGCGCTGCTCAAAAAGGTGAAGTGTTTGAATTCGATCGCGAAACCTTGAATTCTGACGGCGTTTTCCGCACTTCGACTCGCGGTTGGTTCACTTTCGGACACGTTTGCTTTGCTTTGCTGTTCTTCTTCGGCCATATCTGGCACGGTTCTCGGACTATTTTCCGCGACGTGTTTGCTGGAGTTGAGGCTGACATGGAAGAACAAGTCGAGTGGGGCTTGTTCCAAAAACTGGGCGACGTGACCACCAGAAGAGAAGAACCTCTCTAAATTTCGCCAGCCTCTGGGTAGGGGGGAAACTTCCCCGCTACACAAAAACCCGGTTTCTTGAAGAAACCGGGTTTTTTTAGTTAATAATAAAACCAACAATTAAGATAAAATAATACGGCAAGGGAAGATAGGGAAAATTTAACATGGAAAGCGTTGCTTACATTTTGATTCTGGCTTTAGCCTTAGGTGTACTATTTTTTGCGATCGCCTTTCGGGAACCTCCCCGGATTGGCAAATAATTAGCTATACGCCTCCAGCAAGTCCAAAATATCTTGAACCGGACTGAGGTTAGCCCGCATCATAGTGATCTAATTTGGTGCGGGACTATTTCACCGCTGTGTGCTAAGTGATTTTTCTAGTCCAGCCATTCATCAGACCCCAGGCGGTTAGATGAATGGCAATTTGCTGGCAATGCCTGTTAAAATCAGCAATCATGCGCTGTTCCTCCTGCCAACACACAAATAGCCGCGTTCTAGAATCGCGTTCAGCCGAATCAGGTCAAAGCAT
Organism: Microcoleus sp. Pol1C5; assembly: GCF_036701115.1. Taxonomy (NCBI): domain Bacteria; kingdom Bacillati; phylum Cyanobacteriota; class Cyanophyceae; order Oscillatoriales; family Microcoleaceae; genus Microcoleus; species Microcoleus sp. Pol1C5. The sequence goes on from NZ_JAUBQE010000035.1 coordinate 71,585, forward strand.
CCGTCGGCGGCGTGAGTGTTTGAGCTGCCAGCACCGCTTCACAACTTACGAACGCATAGAATTTGTGCCGATTACGGTGATCAAGCGGGACGGCAAGCGCGAATCTTTTGACAGGTCAAAATTAGTCAGGGGATTGATTCGGGCCTGCGAAAAAACAGGTTTGTCTTCCGGGCATCTCGAAACCCTAGCCGAAGAAATCGAGGCCCAACTCCAAGGTCGATCGCTGCGAGAAATCGCCAGTTCAGAAATAGGGGAACTGGTGCTGTTGCACCTGCGGCCGCTCAGCGAAGTCGCTTATGTCCGTTTTGCCTCGGTATATCGGCAATTTCGAGGCATCCGAGATTTTGTAGATACCCTAAATCACCTTCAGAATCCCCTCAACGAAGCTGAAGATACAGCAACTGGGACAAATTTTGACGCAGATTTGCCGGATTTGGAAGCAGTCGATCGAGAAAGCCCAGCATCCTGCGCTAGTCCCAGCTAAGCTAGCTTAAATTAATTTATAGAAATATTCTGGGAGATTGAAAACCGTGTCGCGAGGAAGGCCGGGAGGAATAGCGACTCAAGGGACTCTCCTTCGAGCGAGTGTTCTTTTTTCTCAGTAAGAGTGCTGGGTGTGATATGATCGTCATCGGTCTAAAATAGAGTATAACTAGACAACGTAAAAACTTAACTGGATTAGTTGAGTGCGTAGTCACACCTAACGGTGCTGCAGTTTAGGAAAGCTCGCATTTGAACAAAACCTAACTAAAGATCGGTGACTAATTAAATACGGTAGGGCATACCGAAATTTACGCTTCTGGAGAAACCGACCTCTACTTAGACTGGAGTCATCCTGTCGCCAGCAAGTCGGCTCGTTGAATGAAGAATCTCAGTTTATTTATACCTGAGAGTGTCAAAATAGTCTACTTGACTCGGAATGTTAAGATTCAACGTTTTAACACAGAGTATGGAGTAACAGTAATGGCAAGCGCTGGTGTGCAGTTGCACCTGGCAAAAGTTAGCGAAAACTGACTTTAGTAAAAGATTTTGAAAAAAGTTAATCGCTTTTTCACCAAAATCTCTAATATCTGCCGGCACAAACGAAAAACATGAAGGAGAGAAATCCTAGGAAACTATTCGCATGGTCAATCTCAAAACCACAGTCAAAGACATCGGCTTTACTCACGAAGATTTTGCAGCCCTACTTGATAAATATGACTATCACTTTAGCCCGGGCGATGTAGTAGCGGGTACAGTTTTTAGTATAGAACCCAGGGGCGCTCTGATTGATATCGGTGCTAAAACAGCAGCGTACATTCCCATTCAGGAAATGTCGATCAATCGAGTCGAAAGCCCTGAAGAGGTATTGCAATCAAACGAAACCAGAGAATTTTTCATTCTAACCGATGAAAATGAAGACGGACAATTAACCCTGTCCATCCGGCGCATCGAGTATATGCGGGCGTGGGAAAGAGTGCGACAACTGCAAGCAGAAGATGCCACAGTACGATCGCAAGTATTTGCCACCAACCGGGGCGGCGCACTCGTGAGAATAGAAGGCTTGCGAGGCTTTATTCCCGGTTCTCATATAAGTACCCGCAAACCGAAGGAAGAATTAGTCGCCGAAGAATTACCATTAAAATTCTTAGAGGTAGATGAAGACCGCAACCGCCTAGTGTTGAGTCATCGTCGCGCCTTAGTTGAGCGCAAGATGAACCGCCTCGAAGTCGGGGAAGTCGTCATCGGTACAGTACGCGGTATCAAGCCTTACGGTGCCTTTATCGACATCGGCGGCGTCAGCGGCTTGCTGCACATCTCGGAAATTTCACACGATCACATCGATACGCCTCATAGCGTCTTCAATGTCAACGACGAAGTGAAAGTGATGATCATTGACTTGGATGCCGAGAGGGGCCGGATTTCTCTCTCCACCAAGCAGTTGGAACCGGAACCGGGCGCGATGGTCAAAAATCGCGAATTGGTGTACGAAAAAGCTGAGGAAATGGCAGCTAAGTTCCGCGAGAAAATGCTGGCTCAAAAGCAAGCTAAAGCAGGCATAGACATTCCTGTAGACTCCATCGATGCTGATGATGACCTCTCCGACGAACTCGAAGATGTGCCCTCAGCAATGGAAGAGGATCTGCCGGAAGTAGCACCCGAAGCAGCACCCGAAGCAGCACCCGAAGCAGTATTAGATGTAGAGGAAGAAATCCCTCCTGCGACGGAAGAATAACATCGCACTTAGTGTGATTAAAAGAGGGAAAATTCCCTCTTTTTTTTTTAGTTAGTCATTAATTATTAGTCATTAGTCGCTGCTGGGTAGTTGACAATTCCCAATTCCCAATTCCCAATTCCCAATTCTTAATTACCGAGATTTAATATATTTCTGTAGAGCGATGCAGTGAGAGCTCTTTGAATTAATACAAGTTGCAGATAGCTCTGCCTAAATAAACATGGCTTTCAGGCTGCTAATTTGTTAAGATTTATAAACATCAGGGACATTCGCACAGGTGAAAACCATCAAAATGCTGAGGCAAGAACAAAGCAGAGAAGCAAACTATACAACAAAATGCTTATAAATTTCTTGCCCTGATGCTCTGAGGCAAGCCGATAATGAACATCGAACTATTAAAAGAAAAATTAGAACAGCTAAAAAAACGTCCCAATTGTAGCAAAGGAACGATCGACCAAATCGAAAAATGGTTAATCGGTTCCCACATTTTGCAGAGATTGCGGATTAACCCTTACTACGTCGCAGGGGATACAGTCAAGAATATTAAAAGAATTACTTCGGAATTTCTGCACGGAGTAAAATCGGGCGCCTTCGACTTGCACTGGGATATTCACTGTCCCCACTGCAACATGATTACAGAAGAATTTAAAGACTTGGCAGACACATCAGAAATGTCTTTGTGCCCGATGTGCGAGCGCGAGTTTAAAATTGATTTGCTCGATCGCGTCGAAGTTACTTTTTCCCTAAACAAAGAAATCGAAGACCCGCAACTGCGGCCCGTCTGCGCTCCCCCTCCCGTACTCCAGAGCAAACTGCAACTGGTAACGCCTTTATACTGCACCGAATCCGAGACTGTCACCTTAGAAGAAGGTAGATACCGTTACTGCTGTCCCCTGACTTTAGCTAAAGGGATTTTAAAGGTTGAAGGCGAAGAAACAGAAGAAATACAAGAAATTAAACTCCAGCAGTTAGCCGGGCCAGATTTTGACAAAAAAGAGCTCGCCGTGCGTCCGGGAAAAGTTAAGATTGAACTAACTAATACCGAGCACAATTTGTCCGGGTTGATTTTGCATTCAGATGAATTGCCCGATGAATTGACAGTAGAACAACTGCCCCTGCGGCTGTCAGGAATGCAACTGCTTCATCACCCGGATTATAAGCGTTTGTTCGGCGATCAAGTAATATCGGAAAGAGAGCGAGTAAAGATTCGGGCGATTACTATTATGTTTACTGATATTACTGGTTCTACCAGAATGTACGAAACACTGGGAGATACTAAAGCTTACAATATTGTGCGCGACCATTTTGAAATTTTCTTTGAGTCGATCGAGAATTTTGGCGGTAAAGTCATTAAAACCATCGGCGATGCCGTCATGGCTTCATTTATCAGCAACGAACAAGCAATTATGGCGGCCGTCGGTGCTGTGGCCCGTTTCAGAGAATACAATTCAACTCGGCAACAAACAGAGTGGATTCAAGTCAGAATTGGTATTCATCGAGGTACGGCTTTGCTCGTAAATCTTAATAATTCGATCGACTATTTTGGTTCCACAGTCAACAAAGCTGCCAGGATTCAAAATCTTTCTAAAAGTGACGAAGTTTCGTTTTCCGAAGATGTTTACAGCGACCAAGCATTTTTGACAGCATTAAAAGCTGCTGGAGTGTCCGAAATTCACAAACGAGTTGAAGATTTAAAGGGCATACAAGGGGCACAAGTCACCTATACTGCTAGAATTAATACGGAATCAGTAATCGCACTTTCTGCTAAACTGGTTGCCGAAAGAAGCTAAGCAGGTAAGCAGATATACTACTTAGTTATTGCCAGCCTCTCGTTGCGATCGTCCCGACAGCAGATAGAGTTCTTCGATCGCCCTCAAAGCATGGCTGCAAAAGTTTAGCTCATCCTGAAGCGACTGCCGTTATAATGGCAACCTAAGCTCTGATAAAAATAGTCTGAATTAATCAGCCGCACGCTTACCAGATATGTTGGCGGCTCAATAACTGAAGTCGAGGACTTCACATCATGACTTCTCCTCAATTATCTCCAGAAAATACACCCGAATCGATCGCACCACCCGCCCTCGATGGGGAACAATTAGCCGAAACCGATGCCCCCTTTCCCATTGTTGGGATTGCCGCCTCAGCAGGAGGGTTGGAAGCATTCACGCAGTTACTGAGCCATTTACCGAGCGATACGGGTATGGCGTTTGTGCTGATTCAGCATTTAGCCCCCGATCACAAAAGTCTGCTGAGCGAGATTCTCGCGAGAACGACGCAAATGCCTGTTAATGAGGTAAAAGACGGCATAGCTGTAGAGCCCAATCAAGTCTACGTTATTCCGCCCAACACCAAGATGGTGGTATCTAACGGCGCGCTGAAACTATCACCCCGCGAGAAGATTTATGGCAAATATATGCCGGGAGATGCGTTTTTTACCTCATTGGCAGTCGATCGCGGACACAAAGCAATCGCCGTAGTATTATCCGGGGGAGACGGAGACGGTTCACTCGGGCTCAACGCCATCAAAGCAGCCGGAGGCATGACTTTTGCTCAATGTCAAGGCACGGCAAAATTCGATAGTATGCCGATTACCGCTGTTGCCACAGGCAATGTCGATTTCGTTTTGCCACCGGAAAAAATTGCCGAGGAATTGGCAAACTATAGTCGCAATCCCCTTCTCACTGGTTCGCTTTACCTAAGAAAAGTTGAGGAATCGCCCGAAGAGGGAGAGGCCCTGGCAAGTATTTTTGCGCTGCTAAAATCGACCACCGGCGTAGATTTCAGCCACTACAAACCCACGACGATCGCTCGACGCATCCAGCGACGGATGGTGCTGTACAAGCTCGATAGCTTGGATGATTACGCCCAACACCTCCGACACAATTCGGCTGAAGTCAAAGCTTTGTATGAAGAAATCTTGATCCACGTTACCAGTTTCTTCCGTGACCCGGAAGCCTTTGAAAAGTTAAAAGAGCTGGTTTTCCCCACGATTACCCAAAATAAATCTGCCGAAACTCCGATTCGGATTTGGGTGGCGGGATGTTCCACAGGTGAAGAAGTTTATTCGATCGCCATTTGCTTGTTAGAGTTTTTGGGCGATCGAGCTATCCAGCCACCGATCCAGATTTTTGCCACGGACATTGGCGAACAGGCGATCGACAAAGCGAGGTCTGGCGTCTACTCAGAAAACCAGATGGTAGATGTTTCACCAGAGCGACGTACTCGCTTCTTTATTGCCCAAGAGGAAGGTAGCTATAGAATCAGCAAGGCAGTCCGCGAACTCTGTATATTTGCCCGACAAGACTTAGGCAGCGACCCGCCTTTTTCCAATCTCGATTTAGTTAGCTGTCGCAATGTGCTGATCTACTTGGGAGAGTCATTACAAAAAAAAGTGATGCCGATTTTCCATTACAGTCTTAACCCAACGGGCTTTCTCCTGTTAGGCACTTCTGAGAGTACCGGAGAATTTTCCTACTTGTTTACTTCAGTGGATAAAAAGTGTAAAGTTTATGCGAAAAAGTTGACTGCGAGTCCTCCCTCTTTTTCGTTTACGCCGAGTTCCTATCCCGTCGCTAAAGCTGCTCAACAGCAGGGAGCGAATGAAGAAAAGTTGATAAATAGCTTTGACTTACAGCGAGCAACTGACCAACTGATTTTGAATCGCTATTCCCCACCAAGTGTGGTTGTCAACGAGCAGATGAAAATCATGCAAGTGCGGGGAGACATCGATCCTTACTTGAGAGTGGCAGCCGGAACGCCGGACTTAAACTTGCTGAATATGGCAAGGGCAGGCTTGCTGGTTGAGCTTCGCACCGCGATTTATCAGGCACAAACGCAGAACGTAACCATTAGGAAAGAAGGGGTATTGCTTGAATCGGGCGGACGATCGAGTCTCGTCAATTTTGAGGTGATGCCCTTCCGGCCACAGGCAGTCGAAGGACGCTACTTTTTGGTGGTATTTGAAGATGGTTTACCGCCGCTGCTTAACTTGAGTACCCTCACTTCTGAAAGCTTCGAGCAAGCTGATTTAGTGCGCGAAATTGAGCTGCGGAGGCAGCAACTTGCAGTCGCTAACCAAGAAAAAAATGCCGCTCAAGCCCAACTGCAAGCGGTTATCCAGGCTCAGGAAAGTCTCAACCAAGACCTCAAAGTTGCGAACGAAGAAATCCTATCGAGCAACGAGGAGTTGCAAAGCACCAATGAGGAGTTAGAAACTGCCAAAGAAGAGATTCAAGCCACTAATGAGGAACTCACTACCACTAACGAGGAACTTCGCAGCCGAAATATTGAACAAAGCCTGGTCAATAACGATCTGATAAATTTGCTTTCCAGTATCAATATCCCTATCTTAATGCTGACAAACGATTTACAGATTCGACGTTTTACGCCAACGGCACCGCAAATTTTTAGTCTGATTCCCACAGATGTGGGACGACCCTTTAGCGACATCCGATCGACTCTGAACGTGAACGCTCCCGACTTGGAACAGATGATTTTGGAGGTGATTGATACTCTCCAGACGAAAGAACAAGAAGTTCAAACTTTATCGGGATATTGGTACAACCTCCGCATTCGTCCTTACCGGACAACGGAAAACCTGATTGACGGTGTGGTCATGGTTTTGATAGATATTGACGCGCTCAAACGCAGTACCAAAACCTTAGAGGCAGCACGAAATTATGCTGAGGCGATCGTGGAAACTGTGCAAACGCCTTTAGTGGCGCTAGATGCTAATTTCCGAGTGAATAAAGCAAATCGAGCCTTCTATAAAACGTTTCAGGTTTCATCCTCAGAAATAGCGCAATATTCGCTGTTTGAGCTAGGAAACGGGCAGTGGAATATCCCCCAATTACGATGGATATTGGAAGATATTCTGGTTAGTGATGTTCAGCTTCAAAACTTTGAGTGGGAGCACGTTTTTGAGCAGATAGGGCAGAAAACTATGCTGCTTAATGCTTGTAAACTTCAACAAGAAGACCAAGCTTTAATGATTCTGTTGTCGATCGAGGATATCACCGAGCGCAAGCAGTTGGAGATACTACGATGGCAGTTATTGGAGCAGGAACAGTTGGCCCGCCAACAAGCAGAAAGTGCTAACCGTGCTAAAGATGAATTTCTCGCGAATCTCTCCCACGAACTCCGCAATCCCCTGACTCCGATCCTGGGATGGGCACAAGTCCTGCGCTCCGGCGTGCTTAAGGAAGCAGCGGCTAATCGCGCTCTAAAAGTGATCGAGCGCTGCGCTAGGACGCAATCTCAGTTAATCGAAGATATCCTGGATATTGCCAGGATTACGAGCGGCAAGCTCGCTCTTAATAGCAGTTTGATGGATCTGGTTTTGGTGGTGCAAGCTGCGCTGGATGGGGTTGAATTATCAGCGGAGGAAAAAAATATTGAACTTGTTTCGCAGTTGAGCGGTGCGACTGTTTTAGGTGATGCTGCTCGCTTGCAGCAAGTTGTGTGGAATCTTCTGTCTAATGCCATTAAGTTTACTC
>NZ_JAUBQE010000036.1:0-79220 GCF_036701115.1 Microcoleus sp. Pol1C5
GGCAGAGATTTTTGAGAAGAGTTATAATTCGCAAAGCCTTTGCCAGATAAGCTTTGCGAGTTTTGGGAGATGTCTAAAGGAAAATATCGCGGAGTCACAGTCAAAGAAGGATGGTTTATATTAACTAACTTGAAAACCTTAAAAGCTGCTATAAGCCCTGATAAACAAAGATTTGATATAGAAGAAATGTTTAGAGATTATAAAAGCGGTAGCTATAACATTGAAGATACCCAAGTATCAGAACCCAGGCTATTCACCTTAATGGTGTTAGTAAGCATCGCTTATACAGCGACAATTATTAAAGGAAAATTAGTCACAAGAGTGGAGCGCAAAAATATGTAGATCTTCAAAAAAAACCCAAACGTATTTATTGTTCGCACAGTACATTTAAAGGGGGTATGCCGGCGGAAAATAGGGTAAATTTTATGGATATTTGTCAAGAATAAGTTAGAGAATATATTAGTTTACACCCCAATAAACTGTCAAACAATCAACGAGGTAAAAGGGCTGCAAAGCTCAGCAGAACAGTCTTGTAGCCATTTTCGTCACCCCTTCAGCTCTTCCCCTTTCCCTCTTACTTCGATATTTTGGGATTATTTAAAGGAAGAAATCCGCACTCTGGCCATCGTGCCACTGCTATTCAAAGCGCACAAAAATCAGCTTCTTTGTAAAACTCCACAGTTCATTTTTCAAACAGTAGTCTAGTTCTTTTGCCCCTTTACGTTTTAATAAAGCCTGGATTTGTTATTCTCCACTGAAAAGTTAGGCCGGGTTACGCCACGGTGAATCTTCGGTGTAAGCTAAAGCTACTCGTTTTGGGTCGCGACTATTCCAGTCATCTTCTGCGATTTGAACTTGAGTTTTAGCAGTTTCCCGCGTAAAAGGCGGCAGTGGTGGTTTAGTTTCCATCGGGTTGAATGATTTTGCTCCTTTTCAACGAGTCATCGAACTTAGCATAATGATGAACACAGCACAAGACCACTATAACCAGCAACTTGCTGCCGTTTACAGTTGGATGTCAGGAAATCCTGAAGCAGCGATCGAACGAAATCACGCTCTTTTTTGTCAATTGGGGCTCGACTCCGCACCGCGAGGATTAGCCATTGATTTAGGTGCAGGCTCAGGATTTCAATCTATTCCTTTAGCAAAACTAGGCTTTTCGGTAGTAGCTATAGATTTCTGTGATGCCCTACTTTCAGAGTTACGCGATCGCGCTAAACATCTTTCCATCCGTACCATTCACGACGATCTGCTTAATTTCTCGCAACATATTCAGGAACAGGCGCAGCTCATTGTTTGCATGGGCGACACACTTACACACCTAGAATCATTGAGTGCTGTCGATTCATTACTTTTGGACATTGAGCGCTGGCTAATTGAGAATGGGATGTTGATTTTAACTTTCCGCGATTATGTTTCAGCAGAGCTTCATGGAACTCAGCGTTTTATTCCTGTACAAAGTGATGAATTTACAATCCTCACTTGTTTCTTGGAGTATCAGGAAAACAGCGTAGCAGTCCATGACTTACTCTATCAAAAACAGGGCGATCGGTGGTCATTCAGTACCAGTTGTTACCAAAAACTGCGGCTCAATAAAAATTGGTTGTGCGATCGGCTATCTGAAATAGGTTTACAGGTACTTCAGAACGAGATGATTAATGGAATGGTTTGTATCACTGCCAAGAAATTATATTAGAGACTTTATATTAGAGAGAACCGAGAGTCGCTGTAGTGACTGTTCCGAAATTTACAGCCCCATCCAAGGCTTAGAAACTGAAATCTCACGAAACCTGATATGAAACTCCTCCGAAGGCTGACATTGTGCTTCCTCTCCTTGACGCTCACCCTCTGGCTGGGCAGTTGCTCCTCCCCACCCCAAATCCAGGCGGTGACGCTCAATTTGGCTGCGTCAGGCATGGTTCGCACTGCCCTGGAGGAAATCGATCGACTCTATCAGCAGGAACACCCCAATATCTGGTTGAATCCGACATTTGCCGGAACAGCCGTAACCCTGGCAGCCCTTGAGCAGGGAGAACCTTTTGATGGGGTTTTGTTATCCGATATTTCACCGCTGGATGCGTTGCAAGCCCAAGGGCTGATTCTGCCGGAAAGCCGTCGGGAGTTAGTGACCACCGACATTGTGGTGATTGCTGCGGCTGATTCTGCGGTGCCACTGAATGATTTGCACGAGTTAGCGAGCGATCGCCTCAAAACGGTGGCAATTGGCAACAAAGACCTGTCGGTTGGCCAATATACCCACCCCATTCTGAGTCGGTTAGGCATCCTTCAGGCAGTGGAATCCAAGGCAGTCTGGGCAAAGGTGGATGTGCGGCAAATCTTGCGAGCCGTCGAGCAGGGAGAGGCAGAGGTGGGCATTACCTTTCTGCCAGAAGCCAAAGCTTTTTCCAAGGTCAAGGTATTAGCCACCGTATCGCCCGACCTCTATGAGCCAATTCGCTCCGGTACCGCTGTGGTTAAAACCTCTCGCCATCTCCAGGAAATACAGGCGTATCTGGACTTTTTAAGCAGCGATCGGGCAATGGCAGTATTTCAAAAATTTGGACTCCGCCCTCTGCGGTCTTAGATCGACGAAACTAAGCACGAGACAGACATGATGAAACAACCCTCTAACTTTCTCAAAACCGTTGCCTGGAGCCTGGGAGCAGCCACTTTCCTGGCATTAGCAGTGAGTGGAATCGCATTTTGGAGCGCTAACCGCACCTTAGAAACTAACCGCCAGATCGCCCAACATCTAAAAGCGCTTAAGAGTTTGGAAGCGTTGACCAGTGCATTTCAGGATGCTGAAAAGATCCAGCGGCAATACCTGCTGGCGCAAAACAAAAATGACTTCAGGAGATTTGGGCTTCGGACGATCGATGTCGATCAAGAATTGCGACAATTGCAAAGCTTGCTAGAGAACGATCCCCGCCAACAGGCAGCTACCAAGCGCCTGGAAGAATTTATCCTGCGTCGTCTGGAGGAACTCCGGCAGGGCGTGGAACTCCGGGACACCAAAGGGGTGGCGGCGGCGATCGATCGCACCCCCCCACGACTGCTCGACGAGATTACCCTGCTGACCCAGCAGATCGAAGCGATGGAAACCGTAGGGTGGCGGCAGAAACAGCAAGCTGCCACCCACACAACCCTTCTGGCAATGATGGCATTTCTGGTGGGCATCGCCCTCAACCTAGGAATTATTTTGTGGACTTACCGCCTGATTTGCCGTGAAATCCTGAAGCGGAATCAAGCCGAAACCGACCTTCAGCAAAGTAACCAGACGTTTCAAAACCAGACTAGCCTGTTGCAACTAATCCTCAACAGCATGAGCGATGCCGTGCTCGTTGCCGATGAAAAGGGTCGATTGCTGCTGTTTAACCCCGCTGCCGAGCAGATGTTTGGCAAAATAACCGACAGCCAGCCGGAAGAATGGTCCGAGCAATATGGACTGTTTCACGGCGATGGGGCAACTCCGATCCTAGCGGAGCAAATTCCTTTAGTGCGGGCTGTTCGGGGTGAGCAGGTAGACAATATGGAACTTTTTAGCCGTCATAGCAAAGCCCAACAGGGCGTCTGGATGACTGTTAGTAGCAGACCGCTCAAAGATGCCAGTGGTGCATTGAAAGGGGGAGTTGTTGTGTGCCGCGATATTAGCGATCGCAAGTCCGTAGAACTACAAATATTGCGGGCAAAAGAAGCAGCCGAAGCCGCCAACCGCACCAAGAGCGAGTTTCTTGCCAACATGAACCACGAACTCCGTACCCCCCTCAACGGCATCCTCGGCTATACCCAAATCCTCCAGCGCGACCCCGCCACCACCGCCAAACAGATGAAAGGATTGCGGGTGATTTATCAATGCGGTTCCCATTTACTCACCCTGATCAACGACATTCTGGATCTGTCCAAGCTGGAAGTGCAAAAGATGGAACTCTATCCCCAGGATTTTCATCTGGCTAACTTCCTCTCTTCTACTGTGGATATTTGCCGCGTCAAGGCAGTGCAAAAAGGCGTAGAGTTTCATTACCAGCCCGCGAGCAATCTGCCCACTGCCGTCCATGCTGACGACAAACGCCTGCGGCAAGTGTTGCTCAACCTGCTCAGCAATGCGGTCAAATTTACCGATTTTGGCACCGTCACGTTTCGGGTAGAAGTGGTGGAGTCAGAAGACTCAACTTCAGAACTCAAAACTCAAAACTCAAAAATTTCAAGAATTCGCTTCCTAATTAAAGACACTGGCATTGGCATTGCCCCAGAAAAACTATCCACGATTTTCTTACCCTTTGAGCAGGCCGGGAAACGCGATCGCAACATCGAAGGCACTGGACTAGGACTTGCCATCGGTCAACAAATCATCGAGAAGATGGACAGCGAAATTCACGTCGAGAGTGTATTGGGCCAGGGCAGCAGTTTCTGGTTTGAGATCGACTTGCTTCCAGCATCGGATTGGACAACACAAAATGCGATCGCCAACCACAAGGTTATTGGCTATCAGGGCGAACGACGCAAAATTCTGGTCATTGACGATCGGGAAGAAAACCGTCTGGTGGCAGTGAATATGTTGGAACCGCTGGGCTTCAAGCTGACAGAAGCTGATAATGGGCAGGCAGGTTTGGATACCACTATCCAGACGCGACCCGACTTGATTATTACCGATATACATATGGCGATTATGGATGGCTTAGAAATGACCCGTCGCCTGCGACAATTGCCAGACTTTGCCCAAACTCCGATCATTGCCTCCCCTGCTACTCTGTCTCAGGTGGATATACAGGAAAGTCTGGATGCAGGGTGCAATAGCTTTTTCCCCAAACCGATCGAGTTTACTGGGTTGCTTGCCGAATTACAGCGACATTTAGACTTGCAGTGGATTTACGCAACCGAAACAGAGGCGACTCAACCCGCTGTCAGCAACGCCGATGAGGTTAGCATCTTAATACCGCCTGCTGCTGAACTGGCAACCCTCTATGCTGCGGCTCAGGGTGGTTTTATGACCGATATCCAGCAGGAAGCCCATCGCTTAAAGAAATTAGCGCCGGAATATATTGCCTTTGCGAACCGAGTTCTAGAACTAAGTCAACAGTTTGATGAGGAAGCTATTCTGCATCTAATCGAGCCACGGGTTTAGCAACTTTATCGATCTACTATTGGCCATTCATGCCTTCAATATATTTAGGAGTTTGCTGATGTCAGTCTATTCTATATCTCAAGAAAACACGATCTTAGTCGTAGATGATACCCCAACCAATCTGCAAGTATTGTTTGATGTGTTGAGCGAACAGGGCTACCGGGTGGCGATCGCCAAAAATGGTGAAACTGCACTGCAACGAGTGCAATCGTCTGAGCCCAATTTGATTTTGCTGGATGTGATGATGCCAGGGATCGATGGCTTTGAAACCTGTCAGCGGCTCAAAGCTAATCCCGCCACTCGCGATATTCCAGTTATTTTCATGACCGCCCTCTCCGACTCGGTGGATCAGGTCAAAGGGCTGAGCCTGGGTGCGGTGGACTACATCACCAAGCCGATTCAGCATGAAGAAGTATTGGCACGGATTCGGGTGCATCTCCAACTGCGGAATGCCACCCGGATCATGGAACAGCGCACCAACGAACTCAACCAGGCCTTAGAAAGTTTCAAGCAAGCTCAAGTGCATCTAGTGCAAGGTGAAAAAATGTCTGCCCTAGCCCAATTGGTGGCGGGAGTGGCACACGAAATCAACAACCCGGTGAATTTCATTCAAGGCAATCTGAACTATGTCAAAGAATACGTTCAGGAGCTGCTGGAGTTGGTGCAACTGTACCAGAAGCACTATCCCAATCCGGTAGCAGAAATCCGAGAGCGGGCAGAATACCTGGATCTGGAATTTTTGCAAGAGGATTTGTGGAAGATGCTGGGTTCGATGAAAATGGGGAGCGATCGGATTGGCCAACTGGTGCTCTCCCTGCGCAACTTCTCCCGCCTCGATGAAGCCGATTGCAAACCCGTTGATATCCATGCCGGTATCGACAGCACTCTGTTGATTTTGCAACACCGTCTGAAAGCCAGACCCGATTTTCCTGCCATCGAAGTCATCAAAAATTACGGGCAATTACCGGAGGTCGAATGCCACCCCAGTCAACTCAACCAGGTATTCATGAATATCCTCAGCAATGCGATCGATGCCTTGCAGACATCAGGTGTCAGGGATAACCAACAACCTACCATTACCATCAGCACCTCGATCGGTAGTGCTAACTCGATCGCGATTAGCATTGCCGATAATGGAGTCGGTATCCCGGAACCCATTCGCTCTAAACTATTCGATCCGTTCTTCACCACCAAACCCGTGGGCAAAGGCACTGGTTTGGGACTGTCGATCAGTCATCAAATCGTCACTGAAAAACACGGTGGCAAGATTGAGTGTTATTCGACTCTGGAGAAGGGCACTGAGTTTGTAGTAAAGATTCCGCTGCAGCAGGTCATGGCACAGGTTGCTTAAAATAACGGTTACGGTTGCGGCAACAATTATCAATCAATTTGAATACTCTTTATTTTAGAGAATAGTAATTAGGATTTTATGGTAATAGGACTTACTCACAAACTAATACTGTAGGCTGTGCATTACGCACCTTAACCCCTATCGGTAACGCATTAAACTATTTTTTGTATAAGTCCTGGATGTATTAGCTGGCGCTACTGCGAAGCTAGTTCCATTAATATCGTTATCCCCATTTCATCCACCGAGAAATCATCCTTTGCTGCATCACCGTAATTCGAGAGGATAGCTATAGCAGGAGGCAGAAGGCAGGGCAGAGGTAATCAGAGCAAGGGTTTCAGCAATCGATCCCGTCCTAACCAGCCCATGCCAAAGTTAGAGTATTCGTAGCTTTGACCGGGTTCGCTCAGCAGCGTGATTTCTGCTATATCTGCATACATTTCCTGCGCCGTGTAGTGAAGGTAAGGATTGCTGGGATATTGAATTTCTTCCAGGAAACTCTCTAGCAAACGGGGTAGTCCAGAGGTATGGGTTGCTAACTGTTGCAGGGTGATAGATTGGACTGCAGGATTTAACTGGTTGATGACTTCTAGGGGCAAATAGAGACGAATCGGAGCGTGTAGATCGACAGTGCCATCATTCACTAATTTTGCCAGAACTGTTCTTGTAAATAGTTTAGTTACAGAAGCGATTTCGTAAATTGTACCAGCATTAGGAATAGCAGAAACGGTGTCGCTGAGCTTGCCAAATCCTTTGATGTAATGATGCCCTTGCTCAACTACTCCGATCGTTAAAGCCAGTTTTTCTCTCTTGCTTAGATAATCCTGCGTAATTCGATCGATTTTAGACTAAAAATATTGATAATTCATGATTATTTAATTGGCGCTAATTGATAAGTAATCCTGCAGGAAAAACAGAAGACCTAGAACCTAGACTTTTTTAAGAATTTGGGTATCAAACGCGCGACCGTATTTTACGTTTACGAAACTTACGAACAGATAAGCCCCGACGCATCTAAGTTTTACCGTCACTTCCGATAGGATTCTTGTGGGGTGTCCCGCCCGCCCGAAAAATAAAATTTAGATGCCCAATAGCTTACTATCTGTAGGGCGAAGTACACGGCACTTTAGCCTGGGTCTACTATCTCGCGATCCATCCTCCCTCCCCGAGGATCAATCCCAAATAGCCGTTGCTAATATTCGCGACTCATGTATGACTTGACTGATGTCACGATCTACGCGAAACTTTACATACAACTGATGTATTGCTTCTACCTATTAATAAGTTCTGTTAAGTTGTGACTCAAAACCTATCAATTCGTCAAAATTGATATAGCGCTTTGTCAGTCAGCCAACTCTCAAGAAGCTACTTCAGGAGGCATCGTCCCTGGCTTGCTGGTGTCGGTGTCTGTTCTCAATATTCCTATTCAGTCAGCCCGAATTATGGAAACACTAGAGTTTGTGATCTATCCAGATGGCCGCGTACAGGAAACAGTCACCGGCATTGTCGGTGCTTCCTGTGCTGAGGTAACGGCTGCAATTGAAGCTCAGCTCGGCGTGGTGCTTCACCAAGAGTCAACATCTGAATATTTCACGCAAGCGCTGCATCAGTCAGCCGAAGCGACGGCCCAAGTGGCTTTTAGCGATTGGTAATTTTTTTTGTTGAGTTCACTTAAGTTTTTTTGGAACCACCATGTCACATTTTAGCCAAATTAAGACCCAGATCCGCAATTTGAATTCTTTGGAAGCTGCTTTAACTGACTTGGGTATCGACTGGAAGTCGGGCCCGACTGAGGTGCGCGGCTATCGCGGCTTAACCAGCACCGCTGAGGTCGTGATTGAGCAAAAAAACGGCTACGACGTAGGTTTTAGCTGGAACGGGACTGAGTATGAATTAGTGGCTGACTTGCAGTTTTGGCAGCAAGCTTGGTCTGTAGACCGTTTTCTGAATAAGGTGACTCAGCGCTACGCTTACCATACTGTGGTGAATGAAAGCGCTAAGCAGGGTTTCCAAATTTCTGAGCAAAAGCAAAATCAAGACGGTTCGCTCCGCTTGGTGGTGCAACGCTGGTGCGCTTAATAATTTTTCGAGATTTTTGCAATCTTGTCTCATCAAAGTCCGCTTTCGCGGACTTATTTACTATTGTGGGGGTCTAAATGTCTGAGCTTTCTGGACTCGGAATAGATACAGCAAGCGATCGCTCTGGTTTAGAGCCGGAGTTGGGAGGATTTTTGCGGGATGCGCCCGATCGCTCTGGTTTGGAACCGGAGTTGGGCGGGGTATTGCGCCAAAAAGGTGTCTATGTTGATGAGATTACCTGCATTGGCTGCAAGCACTGCGCTCACGTTGCTCGCAATACTTTTTATATTGAACCGGATTACGGTCGATCGCGCGTAGTTCGACAAGACGGGGATTCTGAAGAGTTGATTGCTGAGGCGATCGACACTTGTCCGGTGAATTGCATTCACTGGGTTGATTACACCGAACTCAAGAATCTGGAAGAAGAACGCAAGAATCAGGTGATGCCTGTCGTTGGTTTTCCGGTGGATATGGCGATGGTTCGGGCCGGTGTTCGCCAGCGACAAAAGAATAAGTTGCGCGATCGCAAGTTCAAAGGTAGCCATTGAAATCCCCAATTCCCATCCGCAGCTTGAAACCTGTGGCTCAAAGAACAAAAACAGCCCGCGCGGGCTGTTTCTTGTATACATTGTATAGTCAAATTTATTTGAGAGGATGGTGTTCAGCGAGAATTTTCTCAACTCTAGCTTCGTCGATTCTGGCAGTTAATGTTGTTGCCTCGTTGTTATCGCGAATGGTTTTTGCTAAAGTAAAAGACGAGCCGACTGAAAAAGTTAAACCCATACCCATAAAAGCTTTTTGCCAGGGATCTACCTGTAAATAAATGATACCTACTGTAGTGGCGGAAATGGCAAGAATAAAAGAAAGCCAGCACTGAAGTATCCAAGCATTAGTATCTTTTTGGCGTAGGATTTGTTTCTGCATAGTGCCTCTAAGTCAAATATATCTTTTGGTTCATTAACTTAAAGAATAGATAGCGTGAGTGAAGCGGTCAGGAGAGGAAGGGACAGTTTCGATAAGTGAACAGTGCGATCGGGCTTTTTACTAAATATTTCAACGGTGTAGATAGGGTTTGAGTCTCAAGGAAGACTCGCAGCGAGTGGACAGTTTGAAAACTCCACTAACGAAAGCTTGTTTTTTCTCAAAATAGCGTAAAGTGCGCCGAAGAGCGCCTTACTTGTTCCAATCGGCCTCCGCAGACTGCGTTTGGCTCTATACAGCGCTTTCAACCGCCGAATCTTATCTAGGTGATAAAGCAATTTAACAGCAGTCAGCTCGAAACAAGGTAATAAAGTCAGCATCCAAATACAATACTCCTAATTCGTCGCGCATTTTCATATAGGGATTGCCTTGGAGAAAGGAGGTTCGTGCTACGGAGGCGCTCATTTCTGGAATCAATGACCTGTCGCGAGGGTGAAGAGTAATAATAAATGATTTAATATGGTGCGTGATTACACAATCATTCTGCCTATTCAGGACGGCGATATCTAAGAGGTTTGACCCCTCAGATATTCGCCAACAGTCTCTTTCAATCGCTACTACACAAACAAAGTCCGCCTTCGCGGACTCAAGAAATGTAACCCGCGAAGGCGGGGTTTCGTCTGTGTAGACGCGGTTTCAACCGCCCTCTATATGAGGCGCAATCAAACAGATGCAATCCGACGCTCGATCGCATTATAGAATCGATCGCCCATCTCACCCATCGCCACCTCAATTAACACTTGATTGTCAGCACTCACAACCCGCAAAGGTGATTCAGCACAGCAAACTAAACCTATTTTCTGCCACATTTTTGTCAAATGTTCTTGCAGGTAAGCTTCCCAAATTTCTTGATTTTTCGGTGCGACTGAAACTACAATGCAGTTGCCCATTTCTCCAAACAAAATTTCATCCCAGCGACTGACATTTCCCGAATTACAACTGAGATGAATTTCCGCACCCATTTTAGCAGAGATACAGCATTCCGCGAGGGCGATCGCAATTCCACCTTCCGCACAATCATGGGCAGAACCTACCCAACCTTGCCGAATTCCATCGCGACAAACTGATTGCACTTTTCTTTCCAACTCAAAATCTATCCTTGGCGGTTTCCCAGCTACAATCCCGTGAATTGCGGCTAAATATTCCGAACCTCCGAGAGTAGGAGAAGTTGCGATTTTTGAGCTTTCAGATGAAAGTTCTGAGTTTTGGGATGATTCCCCCATTCCCAACACATAAATTAAATCACCTTTCTTTAGCCAAGCTTGACCGGAAATCTTCTTCAAATCAGGAATTAACCCCACCATTCCGATTACCGGAGTCGGATAAATTGGTTGAGGATTCCCCTCAGCATCAACAGTTTCATTGTAAAGAGAAACATTGCCGCCAGTCACAGGCGTTCCCAACTCCCGACAAGCATCAGCAATCCCGCGACAAGCTGAGGCTAACTGCCAATATCCGATAGGTTTTTCGGGACTGCCAAAATTCAAATTATCAGTAACTGCCAGAGGTTCAGCACCCACACAACTTAAATTTCTTGCTGCTTCCGCTACGACTGCTTTTGCACCTTCATAAGGGTCGAGATAAACATAACGAGAATTGCAATCAACCGTTGCAGCAACCCCAGGAATCACCCCCAGGGGCGCTTCCTTCTTGCTAAGGGGGGGAGAAACTTTTGGAGTTTCCCTACCTTGTGCCTTTTTAAATAGAGGAATTACCTCTTCTTCCTGTTTGCTTTCAGAAGCTAGAGAAACAGCATTTTCTCTCTGTAGATCCCCCTTAGCAAAGGGGTGTACTTCTAGCCCGTTACCAAGGGAAGATTGGCAGGGTTCTAGCGGACGCAATCTGACAACCGCAGCATCAGCGCCTCCCGGTAAAACAACAGTATTGTTTTGCACTTGATGGTCGTATTGGCGATAAACCCAGCGTTTAGAAGCGATGGTGGGAGTATCTAAAAGCGTCAGCAAAATCTGATTCCAAGTTTGGAAATTGCCGTTAATTTCGATACCTTTAACTGTGGATTGTGGCAGGGAATCCGCCGTCCATTCCCATGCTTTTTTAGCATATTCTGGCGGTTCTGTCAACAGTTCTCGGTGATAAATTGGCGTGTTATCTGCCAAAGCAGTGGCGGTAATTTCGGCAGCGATTTCGCCTTTAAATAGAATTCGGACGATCGGCTTTTCGATAACTGTCCCCGCGACTACCGCGTGCAATCCCCAGCGGTGGAAAATATCGATTAATTCCTGTTCGCGTCCTTTTTGGGCAACAAACAACATCCGTTCTTGGGATTCTGAAAGCAGGTATTCGTAGGGAATCATGCCACTTTCTCGAACGGGAACTTTGTCTAAATCGAATTCAATGCCGACGCCGCCTTTGGCTGCCATTTCTGATGTAGAACAGGTAATTCCGGCCGCGCCCATATCTTGGGCGGCGACGACTGCACCTGTTTTGAATGCTTCTAAACAAGCTTCAATTAAGGATTTTTCTAAAAATGGATCTCCTACTTGGACTGCGGGGCGATCGTCCATTGATTTGTCTGTCAATTCGGCACTGGCAAAACTTGCTCCTCCCATGCCATCTCGCCCGGTAGTTGAACCGACGTAAAGCACGGGATTTCCGATTCCCGATGCCCCAGATTTGACGATTTCTTGAGTTTCCATTAAACCCAAGGCCATGACGTTAACTAATGGGTTGCCGGAATAAGCAGGATCGAAGTAAACTTCGCCGCCAACTGTGGGTACTCCGATACAATTTCCATAATGAGAAATTCCTGATACTACTCCTTTGAACAATCTCTGAGTTTTAGCGTCGTCTAAATTGCCGAAACGCAGGGAATTTAAAAGTGCGATCGGGCGTGCACCCATTGTGAAGATATCCCGGAGAATCCCGCCGACACCGGTTGCCGCACCTTGGAAAGGTTCGACTGCTGACGGGTGGTTGTGCGATTCAATTTTGAAGGCGAGTTGCAAGCCTTCTCCCAAGTCTACGACGCCGGCATTTTCTCCGGGCCCGACGAGAATTCGATCGCCCTCTGTGGGAAACTGTTTTAATAGCGGTCGCGAATTTTTGTAACAGCAGTGTTCGCTCCACATAACGCCGAACATTCCCAATTCAGCTTTATTAGGATGGCGACCTAGACGCTGAACGATTTCTTCATATTCTTCAGGCGTGAGTCTTTCACCGGCAATTTGTTCGGGGGAAAATGGGGATTCGGAGATGGGAGACATGGAAACTCGTTATAAACCACAGGCTTTATTCTAAATGCCCTGTGCTTGGTTAATCTAAAATCTCTAATCTAAAATCTATAATCCTAGGTCTTTGGGTTGCTAACCTAAAATCTAAAATCTAAAATCTAAAATCTAAAATCGAATGACTCAACCTCGAAATCTCAATTTTGCTAACCAAAACTTGCGGAACCGTTCTTTTAAAGGGCTTGACTTGTCAGGGGCGAATTTCAGCGGTTGCGACATTCGAGGCTGCAATTTCACCGGGGCGATTTTGAGGGGGGCAAATTTTCAGGGTGTCAGAACCGGACAAAGCCGCAGGCGGGTGAGAAATTTGATTGCTAGGGCTGGGGTGACAGCCGTGACAGTGACGGGGGCTGGGGCTTTGACGGGGCTGATTGCCGGGGCAGATGCGGGGGCAGTGGCGGTGGCCGGAACGGCTGCTACGGCGATTGCTGCGACTCGGGGCGAGGCTGGAATTGTGGCGGGGGCTGTGGCTGGGGCTGCTGCTGCGATCGGGGCTAGCGGTATTGTGACATTTTTGGGCGGAGATACTATTAGGGGAATTGTCTTATTTTTGGTTTCTGGGGTAATTCTTGGGTTAACGGCGATCGGATTTTTTATCGCTGTTGAACAAATAGAAAAATTGTCGATAACGTCGTTTAGAAAAGCTGATTTAACTGATGCTGTATTCGATCCTGGGGCGGTTCTAGATGCCGATTTTTCCGATGCGCGAGGAGTGCCGTGGTAGACTGCACAATTACTGATTTTTTACCCATTCCCGGAATTCTCGCACTGCTGCGGTTGCGCCTGTAGTTTGAGTGCGATCGATAGATTCGTCAACTTTTGCAGTCGGTAGCATTGGGAAAGCCCGGGAAAAATTGCACTGGGCATATTCGCCATTTTGCAATTGATAAAACTTGATGCTTCGTCCGTCGTACCGCCAAATTTCTGGTAGGCCTAAATCTGCATATAAATCGAATTGATTTAAGCAACTGCTGGTAATATCAATTTCCAGTGCTAAATCGGGCGGCGGATCTTGAGCAAAGTCTAATTCTGTTCTCCCTCTGACCAGTGCTTCATTTTGGATGTAATACCATGAATCTGGTTCTTTACCGCTGCTTTTTTGCGTTTTTTAATAGTCATCGACCCAAAGGGGTTGTACTCTAGATTGAGTTCTTCTATGAGAGTTACAATTAAGCGATCGATTAGCCTTTTGCGATTTTCATGTTCCGGTAGGGGCACCATAATTTCTAATTGACCTTGATGATAAGCAATTCTGGCGGAACGTTTGTTTCCCAGTTCCGCTAGCAGGCTTTCATATAATTGCCAACTGATATTTTGCAGTAAAACTCGCTGTTCGGCGGGCGTAGATATTGTTAGCATTTTACGTGGGTTTTAAAGCTTGAGTATATTTTAGTTTATCTTTTTCTTTTGCGAACTGAACAAAAAGTATCTGCCGACAGCTACGGTCATGCGCTACTCTAGTTAATAATAGACTGTGGTCATTAGTCCTAGTTGTATGAAGCTGCGATCGTTCTTTTCTTTCCTCATTGCTGGCGTCTTGGCACTCTTAGGCTTGAGTGCCGGTGGTTTTTACTGGCTGACAACTCACACTCCCCTGAATTTGCTCAACGGCGGGCCGACAACTACTCCGGCTGCGGCTGTGTTTGTCTCGAAACAAGCACCTTTGTTAGCATCAATGCTGGTAAATCCCGATCGCCTCGAAGCATTGCGACAAGTTTTTGCTAGTCCCGAAGAAAGAAGTCGATCGCACGCAGAATTTGAGCAAATCAAAAAAAGTTTTCTCGCCAGTACAGGCCTGGATTACAGTAGAGATATCCAACCTTGGATAGGTGACGAAATTACCCTCGCCGTCACAACGCCCGATTTCGATGGCGACAGCAGCAACGGCAAAGAAACTGGGTTTTTGCTGGCCGTTTCCTCCCAAAATGCCGATCGCAGCCAACAATTTCTCGACGCCTACTGGCGAAAACAATCTCGTGCCGATAAAACAGTTCATTCGGAACTATATAAAGGCGTGAAAATTAATTATAAACAAGCACCAATAGCCAAGAAAAAATCTGCTTCTCCTTCGCCTTTTAACCCGTTTTCTCTGCCGAATACAACTTTGCCGCCCAGCTTTGCAACAGCAGCAATCGGCGGTAATTTAAATTCGGGAAATAACCAAAATTTTGTTTTATTTGCCAATAGCCCCAATGTGATACGAGAGGCAATTAATAACGTTGAATCAGCCAACCTAAATCTCAACAATACCCCCGAGTATCAAAAAGCTTTACAGCAGCTAACTCAAGGCAGAATAGCTTTAGCATTTGTCAATCTCCCGCAGTCAGCAACCGACCAAAATCCCCCAGTTTCTCTTAATTCTCTCGCAGTTGCTATCGGAGTCAACCGACGGGGATTGCTGGCTCAAACTGCTTTAGTGACGTCGCGAGAAAACACAGCATCTCCAACACTCTCCGAACCAGTGCAAGCCTTGCAATACATTCCCTCAGCCAGCCCTTTCGCGGTCGCCAGCACCGATTTAAGGAATTTTTGGGCTGATTTGTCATCGGCGGTGTCCACTAATACAGAAGTCTCAAAATTAGTCGATCGCGCCTTGGCAGATATTCAGCAACTTTGGGGCGTCAACTTGCCGCAGGATATATTTGACTGGGTACAAGGAGAATACGCTTTAGCAGTGCTTCCGAATTCGTCAAATAGTGCTGACTGGATTTTTGCCGCCGAAAAATCTGCTGATTCCCAAAAGGCGATCGACAAACTCGATGAAATTGCCCGCAGCAAAGAATACAGCATCGGCAGCTTCACTCTCAGAAACCAGAAAATTACCGCTTGGACGCAGTTGACAACGAGTCAAAATTATGATAAAGAAAATAAGAGAAAAAGTGCGATCGAAACTGAGGCAAAAGGAGTTCGAGCCAGCGTCGGCAAATACGAAATTTTCACCACTTCAGTAGAAGCAATGGACGCAGCACTAGAGGCAGCAGAAACAGGCTCTTTAGTTGCCAATCAAGATTTTCAAACCAGCATAGAACCGCTACCGCCATCTAACGACGGCTATTTTTATTTAGACTGGCCCTCCAGCAGGGCAATTTGGGAAAAACAAATCCCGCTGTTGAGGTTAATTGAACTTTCGGCAAGACCATTGTTCGATCACTTGCGATCGCTCACTGTCACCAGTACGGGAGAAATAACAGGAATTCGCAAAGCTACAATATTTATGCGGCTGAATTAGTCAGTAGTCAGAAGGAAGAAGGAAGAAGGAAGAAGGAAGAAGGAAGAAGGAAGAAGGAAGAAACTATGCCCAATTCCCAATGCCCAATTCCCAATAACTAAGGAGTAATCACTACAGACTCCTTCACCTTTTTCGGTTGGCCAAAATAAGCTTGAAACACCTCTTTCGCGATCGGGGCTGCTGCAACAGAACCATAACCGCCATTTTCGACAACCACGGCGATCGCAATTTCCGGCTTCTCAGCGGGCCCGAAGGCCACATACAAAGAGTGATCCTGCTGTCCGATCACCTCCGAAGTCCCTGTTTTGCCCGCCGTCAGCGGAATCGTACCGTCATTCATCCCCTGTCCCGTACCTTGGGCAACTACCGCGATTAGTCCTTCCTTAACCACCTGAATTGTTGAAGGTTTCATCCCCGTATGTACCGGTTTAGTCTCCGCTGTGCGGGTCATAGAAGTCAAAAGATGAGGCTTCACCCGATAGCCCCCATTAGCGATCGAACTCACCATCACCGCCGCCTCCAAAGGAGTCACCAACACCAACCCCTGACCGATCGACATCGTTACCGTATCACCTGCATACCAAGGTTCTTTATAAATTTTCTCCTTCTCCTCCGGCGTCGGGATTTGACCGTGATCGCCGCCGCCTAGCCCCAAAAGATTAAAATCCGTATCCTTGCCAATTCCCAAGCGTTTTCCCCACTTAGAAATTTGCTCCGGCCCGGTACTAATCCCCACTTGATAAAAAAACGTATTACTGCTGAAAGCCAAAGCATCCCGAAAGCCGATGTCGCCGTAACCGCCGCTGTGTTCGTTAAAATCAATTCCCCCCACAGTAATGTAAGACGAAGTACCGAGAATTGAGTCCGGCGAAAACTTGCCCGACTCCAGGCCCGCAACGGAAGTCACAATTTTAAACGTGCTGCCGGGGGGATAACCTTGCATGGCCCGATTCAAAAATGGATTTTGCGGATCTTGAAGAGTTGCCCACTCATCCTTAGTGATTTTTCGCGTAAACAGATTGGGGTCAAAAGTCGGGTGGCTGGCCATAACTAATACCGCCCCGGTTTTGACATCCAGCGCCACTACTGCCCCCCGGCGGTTCCCCAGGGCTTTTTCGGCTGCTTTTTGCATGGACAAGTCTATGGTTAGCTGCACAGCCTCACCGGGTTTGGGAGGTGTCTCTCCCATCAGTCGCAATTCTTGATTTTGGGCATTTACCTCGATCAGCCGATCGCCCCAAACTCCCGCAATCTTCTTGTTAGAACTCGCTTCTATGCCCATCTGACCGACAATCATCCCCATCGGGTATTCCGGATGATCTTCCAAGTCTGCTGCGGTAGCCTCGCCAATATATCCGATCACGTGAGCCGCCAAACTGCCTTCGGGATAGTAGCGGTTCGCTTCTGGCCGCACTTCCACTCCCCGCATTTGTCCCACGTGTTCTGCTAGTGGCACAAACACCTCTGGCGGCATTGCTTGCTTGAGCCGCACCGGTCTATAGGATTGAGGATCGACCTCTTTTAATTTTTTTAAAATTTCTTGTGCCGGGATTTTAACCAGCGGACTCAACTTTTCTGCTGTCGCTTTCCACTCTTCCGGCGTTTGTTCTTTCGGCCACAAATATACCGATCGAGCTAAATTGTTTGCCGCTAGCAACTTGCCTTTGCGATCGATAATATGTCCGCGATTCGCCGGCATGGGCACTAGGCGAACGCGATTGTTTTCGGCTCGTTCCCGGTTTTGCTTTCCTTGTATCAGTTGCAATTCCACCAGCCGACTAGCGTGCAGGCCCAGCAAACCTGTTGCCACCAGCATTAACACGATCGCCCGGTGTATCGGACGCTCCTGTTTCTTAGGAGTTTCCGCCAGGGTTTTGTCAGAAGAGTGAAATGCTGAGATCGAATAAACTTGTCGTTGCATCATTCTATAGGTAGATGTCAAATCCTAGATTTTAGATTCCTGAATTGTCAATTGTGAAGTATACATCATCAAAGCGCGGACAATCGGGCATTGACTCTTGGGGGAAGTGGAATCATCGATCGTTAACTTTTGACTGATCACTAATAACTCATGACAGGTGACTAATCCCCCAAGCACCAAGAAATAGCCAAAAAAATCAATGTCAGGCTCAGCCAATTAGGGAGGTGGAGCCAGCCGAATAGACCTATAGGTAACAATACCAAGGCCTGTGTCAATAGGGAACCGATCGCCAGCAGCAAGGCTAGGAGTATCAAATTTATCATCTTGACACCGTACAATTTCGGATATGAGTCGATCGCCTGTGGCAGAAATCCGAGTGGCACAAGCGAGCGCGATCGTACAGGGATTGTCCTGATAGACATAAGAAAGAGAAGCCAGGAGGTTTTTAACTAATTTAAAAAAAATTATTCTTCCTCCATAGTTTGGATTCTAGGGGCTGCGATGGGTAAATTCTGAGTTGTGGTTTTAAGTTGTGACCGAGGAGTATTACCATGTTGTTTAATCAGCGAGCCAATTTCAAAAACGGTGCGGTCTTGGGTGCGATCGCCGCGATCGCCGCCCTACCAGTTTTAGCAGAAACAGTCAATTTCGGCACTTTAACTTTATCGCGAGGTTTTGCAGCCCCAACAGCAGTTTTGAGAGGTTCCACCGGCGGATCGTACTCTCTATCTGCCATAGCCAACGCCGATCGCCACAAAAACAAATGTTTGGGTTTTGCCACCCCAACTCCCGACCACATCATAGTCTTGCAGCAAAACTTTTCAAAACTCACACTCCAAGTCAACAGCGGAGGCAAGGACACGACCTTAGTCGTACAAGGCCCCGGTAATGCGGTGCGCTGCGGAGACGATATAGGTCAGAATAAAGATGCTGGCATACTTGATTCAGACTGGCAAGCAGGCTCTTACAAGATTTGGGTAGGTACTCTCGAACCCGGAGTCAAGTCTAACTATACAATCTCAGTACAGGAATAGAACGCAGCGGCGCTGTTGGATGGCGACAATAAAATGTCGTCAAATTCTACCCCACTCTCCCGCCTCCCGATCGACCGCTCACTTCTCCCATCCAGTAAAATGTAAAATCGAAAGTGGCGTGTTTAACCAAAATAGGTAACTCCGAAAGTGCTAAAGACTCTTAGAGCTGACTTCAGTATAATTTTCGATCGCGACCCTGCCGCTCGCAACTGGCTGGAAGTTTTGTTTTGCTACCCCGGTCTTCAGGCCCTAGTGCTGCACCGCCTCGCACACTGGCTTTATGTGTTGGGACTTCCCTTCATCCCCCGCTTGATTTCCCACATTGCTCGCTTTTTGACCGGAATTGAAATCCACCCAGGGGCAACCATCGGCAAAAGCGTATTCATCGACCACGGTATGGGGGTTGTGATCGGCGAAACAGCGATTATCGGCGATTTTGCCCTAATTTACCAAGGTGTCACCCTTGGCGGTACTGGCAAACAAAGCGGCAAGCGTCACCCTACCGTCGGCGAAAACGTAGTTGTCGGTGCCGGCGCCAAGGTACTCGGCAATCTGCAAATTGGCAATAACGTCCGCATCGGCGCCGGTTCCGTCGTGCTCCGCGACGTACCATCTGACTGTACAGTGGTAGGGATTCCCGGCCGCATCGTCTATCGATCGGGAGTGCGCGTCAATCCCCTAGAACACGGCAGTTTGCCGGATTCGGAAGCTGTGGTAATTCGCTCTTTGCTCGATCGTATCGAGTCCCTCGAACAGCAAGTAAAAAGTTTGCTTCCTCAAGCATCTGTCTCCTTAAATTCTGTTCCCAATTCGCCTTCAGCATTCCCAACTTTAAATCAAACCAGCAATGTAGCTGTAGCTGAAAAAACCCAATTAGCTGTTGCCACCACTTGTCAGTTAAAAGATAAAGCAATTCAAGAGTTTTTTGATGGCACCGGCATCTGAGGAGTGAAAAATTAAAAGTTAAAAATCCCAATCTCTGTTTTTAATTTTTAATTTTTAATTTTTCACTTTAATTTTTCACGGATTAACCGATCGCACCGACCAATTTCCCTCCCCGTCGCGCCGATAAAGCGACCGATTTTGCGGTTCCCCCCGCAACTCCAACAAATCCACCGTTTCCGGTTCCAACAACAGCAAGCAAAAATTAGGCAGCGGCTCGATCGCATCTGGGGAAGCAGAATCAAAAGCACTAGCCTCGGCTTTGTCATCCCCCGGCTGTGGCCAAGCAAACTGCGCTCTAGCCGCATCAGAAAGCTCCTGCCAAGTTGTGCAGCGCGATGAGCACAACTCTGCCTCTGGATAATCTGCCCCTACCAAAACTAGCTTTCCAGCAATCCGAAATTGTTCGCGAGTTGTCGGGAAATACCAGCAAATTTCCCCCCAAGGATAGAGGTTAATTTCCTCTGCCTTTTGGCTGCGAATATCTGTAATAAATTTCAACTGATTAGTATCTCCTAAAAAGCCTCGAAACACCACAGTGCGGTTGGCTGGACGCCCCGTGGCGCGAACAGTTGCTAGTTGCAAGTAACGGGCAAAAGCAAGACTGCGGTTGCGGTGGAGCGCGCGAGCTAAGGGCGATCGCCAAAGTGCTAAAGACATAATTAATAACCTATCATATTGGTAATCGGTAATCGGTAATCGGTAATCGGTAATTGGTAATTCTATCCGTTACATCCATTAAATCCGTCGAGCCAATCTGTTGCCGAACTTCCTGCTGCTTCTCTTCCCTAAACTCACAACTTACAACTATTAAAATCTTGCTATTGGTAATTTTATGTCAAATTCACTCTCAAAACTCAAAACTATTGAAACTCCCCACAGCGGATACCACTGGGACGGAAGTTCGCGGCGCTTTTTTGAAGGATGGTACTACCGAATAACCTTACCGATTCACGGACAATCCTTTGCATTCATGTATTCCATCGAAGACCCCAGAGGCGGTCAACCTTACAGTGGCGGTGCAGCTCAAATTCTCGGCCCGAAAGATAGCTATTTGTGCCGCACTTTTCCCGATGTAAATAAGTTTTGGGCGCACCGAGAAAGCTTAGGTTTCGGACATTGGGGCAAAACAGATTTACAAATTAAACCCCAATATTTAGAGCCGCAAGTATTCGACAGCCGCGTCGAAGAAGGCTATCAAGCTACTGCTACTTTAAATCAAGGTTATCTGCACGATCCGGGAAGCGGCAGCCGCTGTTTTTGGCAGTACGAAATTCAACCTATTTATGGCTGGGGCAACTCTGAGGAAATCCAGAAATCTACAGCGGGAATGCTATCTTTTCTCCCCGTATTTGAGCCTGGATGGCAAATTTTAATGGCTCACGGTTTAGCCACGGGCTGGATCGATTGGAACGGCGAACGCTACGAATTTAAAGATGCTCCCGCTTACAGCGAAAAAAACTGGGGCGGTGCTTTTCCGCAAAAGTGGTTTTGGATTAATTGCAATTGTTTTCAAGGCGAAAAGGATTTAGCTTTAACTGCTGGCGGCGGCAAGCGGGGCGTGCTGTGGTGGATGGAGTCGGTAGCAATGATTTGTCTGCATTACCGAGGAAAATTTTACGAATTTGTGCCTTGGAATTCCCAAGTTAGTTGGACTATTCAACCTTGGGGAAGCTGGAAAATGCAGGCTAGAAGCAGCCAATTTGAAGTTGAGTTGATTGGCACTACAAATAGTCCTGGTACTTATGTGCGAACTCCTACAGAAAAAGGCATGGCTTTTTGCTGCCGGGATACGACGCACGGCGAATTGCGCTTGCAACTGCGAGAATTGTTGGGGGGAAATGTGGAAAAAAATGGCAAGCAGCGTTCTAGAATTATCTTAGAGGCTCAAAGTTCTTTATCGGGTTTGGAAGTTGGGGGCGGGCCTTGGGATGAAGTTTGGCGATCGCATTAAATCATTAGTCATTAGTGATTAGCCAGTTAACAGGAGTCATAACAGCCATGATCAATTTACTTGGTTGGCAATTAGGCAAATTCTACCGCAGCCAGCAGTTACAAAAAACTTTCAAGGTGATTTTGGGAGTAATTTTATGTTTGAGCACAATCTTGATGCCGACGGCAATTGCTAGTGCGGCAGGTGATTTGTCTCGGCAACCTGTCACCGAAATTACTGTTAGTTTAGGTAACGAAGCTGGGGAACTAAAGTTTTTTCCCAATCTGTTAGAATTTGAATCTGGCAAGCGCTATAAATTAGTGCTGAAAAATCCCAGTTCGCAGAAACATTATTTTACTGCTAAAGACTTTGCTGATGCGAGTTGGACTCAAAAAGTTGAAGCGGGTAAGGTGGAAATTAAAGGAGCGATTCACGAATTGGAACTTAAACCGGGCGCTATGGCAGAATGGGTGTTTGTACCGATGAAATCGGGAACCTACAACCTGCGCTGTACGGTAGCCGGACATACAGAGGCGGGAATGATTGGCAAAATTACGATCGCCTCTTAAATCCCAGTTAATACATTAACAGATTGACCAATTTTTGTGTAATCGGAAAACCAGTCTGACGCTCAAAATGTCTGAACATCGGACTAGGATTTGCCTCTAAAAATACATACTCACCCGTTGGCTTGAGACGCCAATCAATAGCAGTCCAATCGAGCATAAATGCTTTTAATATTGCTAAACATTGTTGGTGAACAGAGTCTGGCAAATCTATCGGAATTAACTCGGACTCTAAATCTTCCCGAAAGTCCAAAGCTTGACTGCGAATTTCTGCAGAATAAACTGATTCACCAATCACATAACTGCGAATGTTTGTCCCAGGAATATACTCTTGTATTGTGATTGGAGAAATACTCAAAGCCAAGTCCAGCCGATTAGGTTCTAAATGCGCCTCTGTCACCAACTTGGTATGAGCGCCACCATAAACGGGCTTAAAAATTACTTTTTTCTGAGATTGGAAAAAAAATTCCCTAACTTGCTGTGGATTGTTACTGATTAAAGTTGCAGGAATTGTCACTCCTATTTGCTTTGCCAGACTCAGTTGTAGGGGCTTTTCTTTATGAAATTGGTATGCCTGCCAGGAATTAATCCAGCGAGCCGGACAAGCTTGCATTAGCGATCGCACTGTACTCATGGAATCGTTCAATGCAACTTGCTGTTGATTTGCATCTTTTAAATGTGCAACGCCAACACCGGAAAAATTGCGCCAAAATACACTGTGAATATCTGGAAAATTTAACTGGCGACCTCCAGGTAGCGTCAAGCACCCTACCAAGGTATCAGGTTGCCAAGACAGACGTAACTGTCTTGGAAACAGATAGGTATCTAAATAATCTACTTCTGCACCGGCTTGGGTGAGAGCATCTTTTATATGAGCAGCATGAGCATCGGAATCATTACCCAGAATTAAAATGTTCATGGAAAAATTAAAAATTAAAAATGTGCTAAAAGCAAGTACAAATATGAAAAGTCGCATCACTTGTTTTGGGAGTGTTGCAACTTTTTATATATTAAAAAAAACACTCGAATGAGGCTGAATCTTTGAAAGTCTTATTACAGAAACAATCGGCATAGTTCAGGAATTAGGCAGAATCTCTACCATTGTCGCCAGGAATGAGATTACCAATCAAGAGGGCCTCCACCGCCTTCAAACCAAGCTTTTGTGTAAGGTCCTCCACCCTCTTCACCTATAGCCAGAGTGGTCACCGGAGGGTCGAAAATAGGAGGCGGGGGAGGAAATCCTCCTCCTCCTTCACTTCCCGGACAGGGAGCTGAGATACACTGTATCCCACCACCACCTTCTTCACCTAGAGCTAGAGTGGTAGCCCTTAATCCACCTCCGATGCGGGTGGACTCTTCATCAGTTAGCGTCTCTTCAAAATCCAAATCAATTGCTTCCAGATCAGCAATATCTAGATCAAAAGGATGATTCATAAAAGTATCCTACTTGAGTAAAAGATTAGGCTTGTTTACCCATAATCTAAATCAAGAGGATGAAGTGATGTTGCCATTTTGGCAAATTTGAAAGTAAGTATTGTAACTGTTAATTAAAAAATGTTAAGCTGACTCTAGCGGAGCCATTGTCAGTCCGGCACGGCTCAATTGCATATGATAAAGTTCTGCTTGCTCTTGCGGGCCAACCCAGACTGTGGCCTGGCCTTCGTGGTGGATTTGGTTGGCGAGTTTCCAAGCTTGATCGCTCGTCATCCCTGGAATGTATTTCGTCAAACATTCCACAACGTGCTGGAATGTGTTGAAGTCGTCGTTAAGAACTATTACCCGATAGTTGGGATAAGGTTTGCGGGTAACTTGACTCGATCGAACGGGTGCTATGGTTGGTGAAGAGGTCATCGCGCGAACAGCCACTAAAACTACAAAATTCGTAAAATAGTTACCTCTAAAATTATAACACAATTTCAAAATGTTTCAACCCCTACTTGGTATTTTGATCCGCTTCGGGGTTTATTTTCACAGCCAGGCCTGCGTTAGATTTCTCCAGAAACTGTGGGGAGTAGAGGTTAGGCATCCCGTTTCCCATTGACAGGCTTTTCTGGAGAAATCTATTGCACCGCGCCGATTAAACTAAAGTTAACACTCGATTGAGATCAGAAGTGTCACCGTCAGAATACGCTTGCAGCAGAAGTTGCTTTAAATCTTCAATCAGCGGATAGCGGGGGTTCGCTCCGGTACACTGATCGTCAAAAGCGCGATCGGCCATTTCCTCAACGCGAGCAAAAAAGAAATCATCACTCATTCCCTGACTGGCAAGAGCCTCCTGAATCGTGCTAGGAAGATCTACCTCACGCTTCAGAGCTTCCACCGCTGCGATCAACTTCTCAACTTTTTCCTCTTCTGTATCGCCGCCCAAATTCAGATAGTCCGCAATTCGAGCATAACGCCACTTGCTGTTAGGATACTTGTTTTGAGAAAAAATCGCTTGTTTGAACGGAACATCCGTTGCATTGTAGCGAATTACATGGGAAATCATCAGCGCATTCGCTAAACCGTGAGGGACGTGGCAAGTTGCACCTAATTGGTGAGCCATTGAGTGACAAACCCCCAGAAAAGAGTTAGCAAATGCCATCCCGGCGATCGTAGCAGCATAATGTACTTTCTCCCGCGCTTTCGGATCGTTAGCACCATTTTTGTAAGCGCTGGGCAGGTATTTAAACAGCAAACGAATCGCTTCTAAAGCCAAACCATTTGTATACTCAGAAGCCAACACAGAAACATAAGCTTCTAAAGCGTGGGTTAGCGCATCAATGCCGCCGTAAGCAGTCAGTTTCCGGGGCATATTCAGCGTCAGTTCTGGATCGACGATCGCCATACTCGGAGTCAGAGCATAATCTGCAAGCGGATACTTAATCCCCGATCGTTCATCCGTAACAACCGCAAAAGGCGTGACTTCCGAACCCGTTCCCGAAGTAGTTGGAATTGCCACCATAATTGCCTTCGATCCCAAAGGTGGCAGTTCGTATACCCGCTTGCGAATATCCATAAACCGCATCGCCAATCCTTCAAACTCAATTTCTGGATGCTCGTACATCAGCCACATTACTTTAGCAGCATCCATCGGCGAGCCACCACCAAAGGCAATAATCACATCTGGATGGAAACTATTGCAGATTTCTAAACCTTTGCGAACAGTAGCAAGTGAAGGATCGGGTTCCACATCGTAAAATGTGTAGTGATCGATGCCGATTTCTTCCAAACTATCTGTGACTTCCTTAGTCAATCCCAATTCAAACAAAGGTTTATCCGTCACGATCAAAGCACGTTTCTTACCTGCAAGATCCCTCAAAGCTACAGGAAGACAACCCGACTTAAAATAAATCTTGGGAGGAATGCGGAACCAGAGCATATTCTCGCGCCGTTCTGCTACGGTTTTGATATTCAGCAGGTGATGGGGTGTCACGTTGACAGAAATCGAATTATCGCCCCAGCTACCGCAACCGAGGGTAAGGGAGGGATCGAGGCGGAAATTGTACAAATCGCCGATCGCACCTTGAGAAGAAGGCGTATTAATCAGCACCCGCGAAGTCTCTAGTTTGCTTTCAAAATAACGAATGTGGTTCTGATTGTGCGGAGCGGTGTAGAGTACAGAAGTATGTCCGTGTCCGCCAAAAATTATCAGCGCTTCAGCTTTGTCTACTGCTTCAGTAAAGTCCTTGGCGCGGTACATTGCGAGAATCGGCGAAAGTTTTTCACAAGCAAAGGGTTCTTCTTTACCAACCGCATCCACTTCTCCAATCAAAACCCTGATGTTTGACGGCACTACAAAACCAGCAATCTGCGCCACCTTTTGCACCGATTGTCCGACAATTTCGGCATTCAATCGACCATCAATTAAGATTACCTGCCGCACTTTTTCTCGTTCTTCAGCATTCAGGAAATAAGCACCGCGCTTGATAAATTCCAGTTGCACGGCATCGTACACCTCATCCACAACAACTACCGATTGTTCCGAAGCACAAATCGTGCCGTTGTCGAAAGTTTTGCTGAGCAAAATTGAGCTGACTGCCATTTGGATGTGGGCGGTTTCATCGATGATGGCGGGAGTATTTCCCGCGCCGACACCGAGGGATGGATGCCCTGAAGAGTAGGCAGCTTTTACCATTCCCGGCCCGCCAGTTGCCAAAATTAGTTTGATATCGGGGTGCTGCATCAAAGCTTGGGAAAGCGGCACAGTTGGCTCGTCAATCCACCCTATAATATCCGGTGGTGCTCCTGCTGCTACCGCAGCATCGAGGAGGATTTTTGCCGCCGCAGCCGTGCAGGATTTGGCGCGGGGATGGGGCGAAAATATAATGCCATTTCTCGTCTTGAGAACGATTAAAGACTTAAAGATGGTGGTGGAAGTCGGGTTAGTTACAGGCACGATTCCCGCCAGCACTCCCACGGGTTCGGCAATGCGTTCGTAGCCAAAATGCCGATCGGACTCGATGATACCGCAAGTCTTGTCGTTTTTATATTTGTTGTAAATCATTTCCGAGGCAAAATGATTTTTGATTGCCTTATCTTCGATGACTCCCATTCCCGATTCTTTGACTGCTGCCTTGGCTAAGGGAATGCGGGCGGCATTAGCGGCTAAAGCTGCTTGCTTGAATATGCGATCGACTTGTTCTTGAGTGTAGGTGGCAAATTCAGCTTGGGCTGCTTTCACTTTTTGAATTAGGACTTCTAATTCTTCTAAATTGGTAACTTTCATGTTATTTTGCCTGATGTTTATTTCGGGAAAATTATTGCCTCAATCTTTGATTGGTAGGGAACCCGCAGATCAACGCAGATAATTTCAAGATTGTTGGTGACTTGTGAACGCGGTCTTTTAATTATTATATACCGCTAGCTCCGATCGCATTGACGCCGCGACTGCGAAAAATATCAACTGTTTGTTGCACGAGTTCCGGTGAAGCGGGAGGTGTATCCTTGAGTTCGTAATCCAGTTTTAATTGCTCCCATTTGTATTCTCCCATTTTATGAAATGGTAATACTTCGACTTTTTCCACATTGTTCAGATTGGCAATAAACTCCGCTAGTTTTTCTACGTTTTGGATGTCATCTGTGAGGTGAGGAACTAGAACGAAGCGAATCCACGTCGGTTTGCCAATTTCGCTGAGATATTTGGCCATTGCTAAAGTAGGCTCGATGGAAACGTTGGTGACTTTGTAATACAGTTCGGGAATGTAGGATTTGATGTCCAATAAAACCAGATCGGTCATTTCCAGAACCGGTTTAGCAACGTCTAAAACACAGAATCCTGATGTGTCCAGCGCTGTATGCAAACCCATTTGATGACAGCGGGTAAAGATTTCTCTGACAAAATCCGGCTGCATCAACGGTTCGCCGCCGCTGACGGTAACGCCTCCTTTCCGCAGGTAGGATTTACATTTTGTAATTTGCTCGATTAAATAATCGACGGTTACTTCTTTACCATCGTGGGAACTGCGACAGTCGGGATTGTGACAGTAAAGACAGCGTAAAGGACAGCCTTGGGTGAAGACGATAAACCGGATTCCGGGGCCGTCTACGGTACCAAATGTTTCGATTGAATGAATGCGACCAATTCCAGACATTTAATTTGCTGTTTGTGGGGATTTTGAGAGTAGGGATGAGCGGGAGGGCGGGGTTAATAATAGCCTGAAAACTTTCGGCTCTATCTTTTAGAGCCTCGGCTCGCTCCCCCTGGCATCTCCCTTAAGAAGGGGGAATTTGAGAGTTTCCGGTTCTCCCTTTCTTAAGGCTAGGGGGGATTGAGCTTAATTGTTTAACAGCTTCTTCAGTCCCCCTCTGTTCGGATGAAAGTTTGACTCTTGAGCGGTTTCAACCGCCGAGTTTTTTCTGCTGGGATTTAGACGCGTTCGTGGAAAGTCCGTTTAATCACATCTAATTGCTGTTCGCGGGTAAGTTTGATGAAATTGACCGCATAACCGGAGACGCGAATTGTTAGCTGGGGATAGTTTTCTGGATGTTCCATCGCATCTAGTAATGTTTGCCGATCGAGGGCGTTAACATTGATGTGATGGCCGCCATCGTGGAAGTAGCCGTCTAGGAGACCAACTAGGTTATTAGTTCGATCGCTCTCCATTCTGCCCAAGGCCTGCGGTAGAATCGAAAAAGTATTCGATATGCCATCTTGACAATCACTGTAAGGCAGTTTTGCTACAGAAGATAAGGATGCGATCGCCCCACAGGAATCTCGGCCGTGCATCGGGTTAGCACCGGGAGCAAAGGGTTCGCCGGCTTTACGTCCGTCGGGAGTGCTACCAGTTTTTTTGCCGTACACTACGTTAGAGGTAATTGTGAGTACCGATTGAGTCGCTACAGCGCCGCGGTAGGTTTTGTGCTGGCGAATTTCGTTCATGAAGCTTTGCACAAGTTCGATCGCCACACTGTCTACGCGATCGTCATTATTGCCGTATTTTGGATATTCTCCTTCGATCGAGTAATCCACTGCCAAACCTTGTTCGTTGCGAATCACCTTAACTTTAGCGTTTTTAATCGCCGACAGGGAGTCCGCCACCACAGACAATCCGGCAATTCCGCAGGCCATTGTCCGGTAAACATCGCGATCGTGCAATGCCATTTCCAGGCGTTCGTAGCAGTATTTGTCGTGCATATAGTGAATGACATTCAACGTATTGATATACGTTTTTGCCAACCACGCCATCATGTCGTGGAACCTGGCTCTTACCTCGTCATAATCGAGATATTCGGTAGTAATCGGTGGGAACTGCGGCGCGATTTGGTCGCCGGACTTCTCGTCTTTACCGCCGTTAATCGCATAGAGCAAAGTCTTAGCTAAGTTAACTCGCGCGCCGAAAAACTGCATTTGCTTGCCAATTCGCATGGCGGAAACACAACAGGCGATCGCGTAATCATCGCCGTATTGAGGACGCATCAAGTCGTCGTTTTCGTACTGAATCGAACTCGTATCGCTGGATACCTTCGCACAGAATTCTTTGAAGTTTTCCGGCAAGTTTTCCGACCACAAAACGGTGAGATTTGGTTCGGGTGCAGTACCGAGGTTTGAGAGGGTGTGCAAGAATCGGAAACTGTTACGAGTTACCAATGTTCTACCGTCAGTGCTTATACCGCCGATCGCCTCTGTTACCCAAGTTGGATCGCCAGAAAACAGAGCGTTATAGTCGGGAGTTCGCAAAAACCGCACCATGCGGAGTTTCATTACAAAATGGTCGATCAGTTCTTGCAATTCCACTTCGGAACTCGCGCCACTTTGTAAATCGCGCTCGAAATAAATGTCTAAAAACGTCGATACGCGGCCGAGAGACATCGCTGCCCCGTTTTGTTCTTTCACTGCTCCCAAGTAGCCAAAATACAGCCACTGGACAGCTTCTCGTGCATTTGCTGCCGGACGGCTAATATCAAAGCCGTAGCTAGCAGCCATTTCTTTTAACTCAAATAATGCCCGAATTTGCTCGGATAACTCTTCGCGCAAGCGAATTGTTCCCTCGTCCATCGCGTCTAGTTCGAGTGATTCTTGCTGTGTTTTTTTATCCTCAATTAGGCGATCGACACCGTACAAAGCAACGCGCCGATAGTCACCAATTATCCGCCCGCGTCCATAGGCATCTGGCAAACCTGTGATGATACCAGAACGTCTCGCCAGACGCATCGACCGCGTGTAAGCATCGAATACACCATCGTTATGAGTTTTGCGATATTTCGTAAATATTTCTTCTGTTTGCCGATCGAGCTGATAGCCGTAAGCTTCTAAACCGGCCTTGACCACGCGAATCCCGCCATAGGGCATAATCGCGCGTTTCAAAGGTCTATCTGTTTGCAAACCTACTATTTGTTCTAAGTCGCGATCGATGTATCCTGCTGCATGAGCCGTGATAGATGTGGGAACTTTTGTATCAACATCCAATACACCTTTTTCGCGCTCTTGCTTCATTAATTCCAGAACTTTTTGCCAAAGCTGCTGGGTTTTTTCGGTTGGTGCTGTGAGAAATTCTGCATTCCCTTCATAGGGGGTGTAATTCTTTTGGATGAAGTCTCTGACGTTGACTTCCTTTGTCCAGTTGCCTTCAGTAAAGCCGTGCCATTCTGCAAACATAGCTTGCTTTCACCTCAATTTTTTGTTAGCGATCGATCTTTTCTTCTTCGACCACTACATCTACTATATATTTAATTTCAATATTTTAAATACCCGATCTGCTATTTGTTACAAAAATTGACTTGCTAATTTCGTGGGAAGAATTAAGATAGATAGTAGGCAGAACATCCTCGTGAATTGTTGAGGAATATCTGACCAAAGGGGTTCCCGAACTAACACTTTGACAACCGAAATGTTGTTTAATGGCTGGTGGGTCGGAAACGCGCAATGAGATTTTTTTTCAGGAACCGCGAAATCCGAAGAAGATAAAGAAAAAGCAGAAAAAAAGTAGAAAAATAGTTCGGATTGGATGCGGTAATTCTTATCGAAAGCAGAGCAATATTAATTGCTGATTAATTGAAGTAGGGTATTATGCAGATAAATTCAAGAAATCAAAGCACTGCGAGCGATCCGGCTCACGATATTTGGAAAGAACAGCGTCATCCGCTCGATCGGATTTTTGGGCCTCGCTCCGTGGCTGTAATCGGCGCAACAGAGAGAGAAGGAAGCGTCGGACGTACTCTGCTGTGGAACTTGATTCGGAGTCCTTTTGGCGGAACAGTTTTTCCGGTGAATCCGCAGCGCCGCAGCGTCTTGGGGCTCAAGTCTTATCCTGACATTGCTAGCGTCCCGGAAGTAGTGGATCTGGCGGTGATTGCTACGCCTGCTGCTGGGGTGCCACAAGTGATCCGCGAATGTATTGCTGCTGGGGTGAAAGGAGCAATTATTGTTTCTGCTGGCTTTAAAGAGATTGGTGCTGCTGGGGAGGCTTTAGAACAGCAAGTTATGGCCGAGGCGCGTCGGGGCGGAATGCGGATTATCGGCCCCAATTGCCTCGGCGTGATGAATCCTGTGCTTGGGCTCAATGCTACTTTTGCAGGTACGATCGCCCGTCCGGGTAATGTCGCCTTCATCAGTCAAAGCGGCGCCCTCTGTACTTCGATCCTAGACTGGAGTTTGGGAGAAAATGTCGGTTTTAGCGCCTTTGTGTCGATCGGCTCTATGCTCGATGTCGGTTGGGGCGATCTGATCGAGTATTTCGGAGACGATCCCCATACTCACAGTATTGTTTTGTACATGGAATCTATGGGTGATGCTCGTTCGTTCCTGTCGGCCGCCCGCCCAGTGGCGATCGACAAACCGATCATCATTCTCAAGGTAGGACGTACCGCCGCCGCCGCGCAAGCCGCCGCTTCCCATACGGGAGCTTTGACCGGCAGCGATGACGTGCTTAACGCTGCTTTCCGCCGCTGTGGCGCGTTGCGGGTACATACGATTTCCGATTTGTTCGACATGGCAGAAATTCTGGCCAAGCAACCGCGACCGCAGGGCAACCGCCTGTCGATCGTCACCAATGCCGGAGGCCCGGGGGCGATCGCCACTGATGCCTTAATTAGCGACGGCGGTGCCCTGGCAGATCTGGCACCGGAGACAGTGCAGCAGCTTGATGAGTTTTTGCCGCCTCAGTGGAGTCATCACAACCCGATCGATATTTTGGGCGATGCTAGTAGCGATCGTTACGCCCAAACTCTAGAAGTTGTGGCTCCCGATCCCAATAGTGACGGATTGCTGGTCATCCTAACGCCACAAGCGATGACAAATCCCACCCAAACCGCAGAAAAACTCAAGTCTTACAGCAAACTCGGAAAGCCCTTATTAGCAAGCTGGATGGGCGGTGTGGAAGTGTCAGCGGGAACGCAAATTCTCAATCAGGCACATATTCCGACTTTCCCCTATCCGGATACCGCAGTCAGGTTATTCAACTATATGTGGCGGTACACGTACAACCTGCGCGCTATCTACGAAACGCCTTCTCTCTCGGCTGATTGCGATGTCTGGTGTCCAGATCGATCGGCGGCCGCAAATATTGTGGCTTCTGCACGCAAAAGCGATCGCACTTTGTTAACAGAATACGAATCGAAGCAGTTGCTGGCAGCTTACGGGATTCCCACCATCGCCACATCCATCGCCACCACCGAGCGCGAAGTTGTGGAAATTGCCGAGATCCTCGGTTATCCAGTGGTGCTAAAACTGCATTCTGAGACGATTACTCACAAAACCGATGTGGGGGGCGTAAAACTAAATTTAGGCGATGCTAAGGCTGTAATTAGTGCCTTTGAGGCGATCGCCCAGCGGGTAAGGGCGATCGATCCTGCAGCGTTTCTCGGCGTAACCGTGCAGCCGATGGTGCATTTGGAAGGCTATGAACTAATTTTAGGTAGCAGTATTGACCCACAATTTGGGCCGGTGATGCTGTTTGGTTCCGGCGGACAATTAGTGGAAGTATTTCAAGATCGATCGCTGGCACTTCCGCCTTTAAATACCACCCTAGCGCGGCGGATGATGGAGCAAACGCGCATCTATAAAGCTTTGCAAGGAGTGCGCGGTCGATCGGCAATTGACCTGGTACAACTCGAACAGTTATTAGTTCGTTTCAGTCAACTGATTGTAGAGCAACCTCAAATTGCCGAGATTGATATTAATCCGCTGTTGGTTTCTCCTGAAGGTGCTATCGCTCTTGATGCCCGCGTTGTTCTGCAAACAACGGAAAACCCCATTTCACCCGCGATTCGCCCCTATCCTACGCAATACGTTCAAACATGGTCAACTAATGGCGATCGTCCCATCACCATCCGTCCGATTCGTCCAGAAGATGAGCCGCTGATGGTGCTGTTCCACGAAGAACTTTCGGAAGAGAGCGTATATTTGCGCTACGCTCACATGGTAAAGTTAAAGCACCGCATCGCTCACGAACGTTTGACCCGGATTTGTTTTATTGATTACGATCGCGAAATGCTGTTAGTAGCCGATCGTCAAGACCCGGAAACCTCTGAACACCGGATTTTGGGAGTAGCGCGTCTGAGCAAACTCCACGGCAAAAACGAAGCCGAATTTGCCCTGATCGTTAGCGATAGCTATCAGCAGCGCGGTTTAGGAACAGAATTATTGAGGCGGCTGCTGCAAATTGGTCAGGAAGAGAAATTACAGGCGATCGTCGGCTACATTCTCAATAGCAACTACAAGATGCAGAGCCTCTGTAAAAAACTAGGATTTGAACTGCAACCATACCGAAGCGAAGGAATGTTGAAAGCTGTTTTTGTCTGCTGATAGCAAGGTGGGTTAAATAATTTTCATTTAAAAGTCCTCACTACAAACTTTATAGGTTTGTAGTGAGGACTTTAATCCTGAAACTCAGATGCTACTACGCCGCAGCCAAATTTGCTGCTGCGAAATCCCAGTTAGCCAAATTATCCAAGAAATTAGTAATGTAGTCGGGACGGCGGTTTTGGAAATCCAAATAATAAGCGTGTTCCCACACATCCAAAGTCAGCAACGGAGTTTGGCCGTGTGCAATCGGGGTGTCAGCGTTAGCAGTTTTGGTGACTTTCAAAGTGCCGTTGTCCACAACCAGCCAAGCCCAGCCGCTACCGAACTGAGTTGTCGCAGCAGTCTTGAATTCTTCTTTGAATTTGTCGAAGCTGCCGAAGTCAGCGTTAATTTTGTCAGCTAAAGCTCCTGTCGGAGTGCCGCCGCCGCCCGGTTTGAGGGAATTCCAAAAGAAATTGTGGTTCCAAACTTGACCTGCATTGTTAAAAATGCCTGCTTTGGATGGGTCTTTAGCAGATTCCTTGACAATTTCTTCAAGGGATTTGCTCGCCATTTCAGTCCCTTCAATCAGTTTATTCAGATTGGTCACGTAAGCAGCGTGGTGCTTGTCGTGGTGGAACGAAAACGTGTTGGCCGACATATGAGCTGGTTCTAAGGCGTCAGCGGCGAAGGGTAATGGTGCGAGTTCAAATGCCATTGTGTTCAATCCTCTCTGGATTACTTTGGGTTTTTCGGTTGACTTGGTGGCTTTTGTATGACTAAAGCCGAGAGTCACTAGCTTGAGTTTATCAAGCTGTGGTAAATAATTCTTTACAATTTTCCTATTTTATAGCAGTTGCAGCAGTTTAGGATTTTGAGTTCTGCTTTTCACCAGTCAAATCTACTAATAGCAGGTTTTAAATAGCACAAAGTTTGGCAAAATGTCAACCCGCCAGCGCGGTAAATAAAAGTTTGTGGGAAATTGTCAACAGAGGGAATTTTTATAAGGGTGATAAATAAATTAAACCTATTTTTTGTCAAAGATAAGTTCAGATTAACTTAAGCTGTAAGCAAGTCAAACAGATTGCAGGAGTAGTCTATGCAAAACCGTTCAAATAACCAGATTAATCACCCCCCGCAATGGTTGAATCTGAAACTCATAGTCAGCGCTCTCGAAACAATTCAAGATTTAATTGTAATTTCTTTGTGTATTGGTTTGTTCTGTTTCATGGTACTCGAACTGCGAGAAATGTTTTTCTCGCTGCTGCCTCCTTTAAATTTTCAGCAAGTGACTGCCGACATTCTATTTTTATTGGTTTTGGTGGAATTATTTCGGCTGCTAATTATTTACTTGCAAGAGCAGCGCGTTTCGATAGGGGTGGCTGTGGAAGTTTGTATAGTATCTGTTTTGCGAGAAGTGATAGTGCGGGGAGTGTTGGAAACTCCCTGGGTTCAAATATTATCAACAGGCGCATTTTTGCTGGTTTTGGGAGTGTTGTTGGTAGTCCGAGTTTGGTTGCCACCAACCTTCGAGGGAATTGACCCGGAACGCCGCCTTGCTAGCAGAAATAGAAAAATTTCAGACCAGGAATTTTCTTCCGATTCTGTTGCAATCAATAGCCAGTTTAATTCTCACTGAGTATGGCGGCACAGCCGATTTTAGATTTTAGATTTACAACGTTTGTAGTGAGGATTAAAATCCTCTGAAAATACATAGGGCTTTATTCCTCACTACTAATACAAGCTTCATCAGCCATGCCCAATTATTAAAATCTAAAATCTAAAATCTAAAATCTAAAATCTAAAATGGTATTACCCGTTAGCCTGCAATTCTCCCAAACGAGCCAACACTTCTTTTGAGTGAATCGCCGGATTAATCTTCACAAAAGTTTCCCGCAAAATGCCTTCAGGGTCAATAATAAAACTGTGGCGTGCCGAGATAAAACTCATCCAAGAACCGTAAGCTTTACTCACTTTACCGTCGGTATCAGCTAACAGCGGAAATTTCAAACCTTCGGAATCGCAAAATTCCGCATGAGAATCGACATCATCCGCGCTAATGCCGATAATTTGAGTATTCTTTGCCAAGTATTTCGGCAAGTCTTGCTGAAATCGACGTGCTTCGATCGTACAACCCGATGTAAAGTCTTTCGGATAGAAATAGACTACCAGCCACTTACCGCGATAATCAGAGAGGGAGACTTGCCCGTCGCCGCTGTTTGTTGGCAAAGAAAACTCCGGCGCTGGTTGATTTACCGTCGGAAGCTTGCCGCCGAGGGCAAATGCAGGTGTGGCAAAATTGAAACTTAGAAAAACTAGACAAATTGCCAATAAAGTGGTAAAAAACTTGCGGCGAGACATCATAAATTTAGAAGTAGAACTGTACTTAAGACAAGTTTACAGTTTTCTGATTAAATGGGTAGGGGCAATTCGTGGATTGCTTCTAAAACCCCAAGATCACTCACTCAAATAGCAATTTACCCATGAGCGCTGCACTCCCGTTAACAGGCAAAGCTATAGTAGTCCAGGTAATTAACGGTCAACCCGTTGTGATCGAAGTAGACGGCACTAATGCCCCGATTACTGGAGGAAATTTTGTTGACTTAGTTGAACGCGGCATTTACGACGGGGTGATGTTTCACCGAGTTGTGCGTCAGCCAGAGCCTTTTGTGGTGCAAGGAGGCGATCCGCGCAGCAGAGATACGACAATTCCAGCAAGTCAATTGGGAACGGGTAGTTTTATTGACCCGGAGACCAATCAAGCGCGTTTTATTCCTTTGGAAATTAAGCCGCAAGGGGCCGCGCAACCTGTTTACAACCAAGTTGTCACCCAGACGCCGCAGTTGCGGCACAATCGCGGGGCTGTGGCAATGGCTCGTTCTAATGCTTTGGATTCGGCTTCTTCGCAGTTTTATTTTGCTTTGGATGATTTGCCCTTTTTGGATGGTAGTTATGCTGTTTTTGGCAATGTTATTCAAGGTTTTGAAACGGTGAATGCGGTGCAGCAGGGCGATCGCATTTCGACGGCAAAAGTCGTTGGAGGAATCGTCCCCAGTCGGGTTTCCAGTATCATTAGCGATGTTAATGTACTCAACAATTTAATTAATAGTACCAATTTTGTAAATCTGCCTTTGGGGGCCCTCAGATTGGCCAACACCCCAAACAACTATCAAGTCACTTCCCAAGACTCTCAGCAAAATCCTAACGGTGTAGTGGGAGGTAGCGCAAACGATCGCATCCTCGGTTCAGCGACGGAGGATGCAATTAATGGCAGCCAAGGCAACGATACCCTCACGGGCGAAGCAGGCGACGACTTTTTGCGAGGCGGCAAAGGTAACGACTTCATTAGTGGCGGTGTTGGCAACGATATTCTGATGGGCAATTTCGCTGACGATACTCTCAATGGTGATGCTGGTAA
Organism: Microcoleus sp. Pol1C5; assembly: GCF_036701115.1. NCBI lineage: Bacteria > Bacillati > Cyanobacteriota > Cyanophyceae > Oscillatoriales > Microcoleaceae > Microcoleus > Microcoleus sp. Pol1C5. Next base: position 37,025 of record NZ_JAUBQE010000036.1, read on the forward strand.
CGACTTTTTGCGAGGCGGTCAAGGGAATGATATCTTAATTGGTGGTGATGGCAATGATATTTTGATTGGAGATACAGGCGACAATACTCTCACAGGAGGTAGTAGTGCAGATACTTTTGTTTTGCTCGGAGTAGATCCTGCTTCTCTTCCTTTTATTCTCCTACCCGTGACAAGTCATACAATAGTTGATTTTAGACCAGAGGAAGGCGATCGCATTGCTTTGACAGGAAAATTATCCGATACTACATTCACTCAATCTGGAAGCAATACTGTCATTAACTTGGCAGGGGCTTATACTGTAGTACAAAATTCTACTGTCGCCTCTGTTCAAAATGCAGCCTTTGCAATTCCTTTATCTACGATTCTTCCTGATAACGATCTACCAACTGGCGATGCAGCCTTGAGAATTGGCTAACTTTAACTAGGGGTGTAGGGTGCTTAGGGTGCACCTTACACATTCCCCAATTCCGCATTCCCAATCCCCCAATTCCCCAATTGCCAATTGCCAATTGCCAAATTCAACTAACACCATAGCTTTGTAATTTGAGAAACTGCCTCTTGATAAGAATCCATTCTCCCCTGCTGCTTAAAAAGCTCGGCAGCTTTCTGAAAATCCTCAAATGCTCCCTGAACCTCTCTCAATTTGTATCTAATTACTCCTCGGTTAAAATAAGCTTTAGCAAAATCGCTATCGAGGCGAATTGCTGACTCAAAGTCAGCTAGTGCTGCCAGGGAATTTTCCATTTGCAGGTGGATAGCACCTCGGTTAAAGTAAGCTTGGGTTAAATTGGGGTTGAGCAGCAGTGCCGAGTTGTAATCTGCGATCGCCGCAGTATAATCTTTTAAACGAGTCAGCATAAACCCCCGATTGCTGTAATACTTTGCTCGGTAAGGATTGAGTTCGATGGCTGTAGTTAAATCTTCGATCGCCGATTGCTTGTAGCCTAATTTGTAGCGGGCCACACCGCGATCGTTGTAAGCTGGCGCGAATAGGGGATTAATGTTAATTGTGGCAGTAAAATTTTTAATAGCGCCGTGCAAGTCTTGTTGTTCGAGATTTTTTAAACCCTGAGTGTAAAACTTTTTGGTACTAACTTTTATATTTGCCTCTTGTCGGGATTCAGCTTGCTCCCCCGATAATACGCCGGCAATATTAGCGAATCCCAAAGATTCGATCGAATGGACAATAGTTGTGACAACTAATTGGGTTGGGAGAAGGGGGATAGTAGGCATGAGAGAATTGCTGTTCAACTGTATGCTGTCATTTTCCTCCATACTTCAGCTACTGACAGTGATATCCGTAGTTTCAGGAACGTGATAAGTTTGATGAGATTGGGTGATGCTGGGGCTTGAGTGGTGTGATGAAAGTTCGGCTTAGTTAGTGATGCCGATCGCAATTAACAAAAATTGCGTCTAGAATCCTTTAAAGATAAGGCTTTCAGGCGAGAGTAGCGGTTTCTTGATTCCCATATTGAGCAGTTTATACCAGGATTGTTTGCAGGTATGCCCCTGGGGAAGCGATCGCAACTGCCTGCTGCAAGTATTACTTTGTAGCGATATTGCACTGGCAAATCCCAATCAAACTTGCGGTCATCTTATACCGGGTTTTTAGGAAAAATATTAGTTTGACAGCGAGGCATCTGTGAAGCAACCGGGTTTCTAGCTCACAGCGCGTCTAACACAACCTGAGTTAAGTTTGTGCCTGCAGGAGCACTCATATTTGTAAAAACACTCCTTCTGGCTCCCTCTTTCTTCATTCTGACCGAAAGCATCCAGGATACAAGCCCCCCGATTCATCCGTGGAGAAATAAAAAACCTGTATCCGATGAAGCTTGCCCCCCGAATTTATCGGTGGGGTCAATGCTTCAATTCTAAAATCTAAAACCTAAAATCTAAAATCTAAAATCTAAAATCTAAAATCGATTGACTCTTTCCTCCTGGATCCTGGCTCCTAACTCCAATTTCTAGCTTAGCTGCTTTCATTGAGATGCTCCCATGCCTGGGGCTACCCTGATTAACATTTCACTACACTAATATTCTTGAGTAATCTTGCTGAGTAAAGTTGCAGATTATTTGCTATGATTTGATTAGACATCAATAATTAATGGCGCAAATTAGTGTCAATGAAAACACTTATGAGGTTGAAAAGTTTTGGCGCGGCAGTGTTGGCAATCGTCCTGTTCACTCTCTACTTGACCTCTCCTGTGATGACCGCCAATTCGGGCGATTTGAGTCAACTATTAAAGGATAATTGCTGCGTCAGCTTTCTGTGGAAACACTGCGATTTGAGCGCTGTCGATTTGCGGGGAGCAAATCTCCAATAAGCCCATTTGAGTGGCGCTAATTTGTCCGCTGCTAACTTAAAAAATGCTGATATTTCTGCTTACAAATAAAGTGGTAAAAAACTTGCGACGGGACATCATAAATTTAGAAGTAGAACTGTACTTACAGACAAGTTTACAGTTTTCTGATTAAATGGGTAGGGGCAATTCGTGGATTGCTTCTAAAACCCCAAGATCACTCTCTCAAATAGCAATTTACCCATGAGCGCTGCACTCCCGTTAACAGGCAAAGCTATAGTAGTCCAGGTAATTAACGGTCAACCCGTTGTGATCGAAGTAGACGGCACTAATGCCCCGATTACTGGAGGAAATTTTGTTGACTTAGTTGAACGCGGCATTTACGACGGGGTGATGTTTCACCGAGTTGTGCGTCAGCCAGAGCCTTTTGTGGTGCAAGGAGGCGATCCGCGCAGCAGAGATACGACAATTCCAGCAAGTCAATTGGGAACGGGTAGTTTTATTGACCCGGAGACCAATCAAGCGCGTTTTATTCCTTTGGAAATTAAGCCGCAAGGGGCCGCGCAACCTGTTTACAACCAAGTTGTCACCCAGACGCCGCAGTTGCGGCACAATCGCGGGGCTGTGGCAATGGCTCGTTCTAATGCTTTGGATTCGGCTTCTTCGCAGTTTTATTTTGCTTTGGATGATTTGCCCTTTTTGGATGGTAGTTATGCTGTTTTTGGCAATGTTATTCAAGGTTTTGAAACGGTGAATGCGGTGCAGCAGGGCGATCGCATTTCGACGGCAAAAGTCGTTGGAGGAATCGTCCCCAGTCGGGTTTCCAGTATCATTAGCGATGTTAATGTACTCAACAATTTAATTAATAGTACCAATTTTGTAAATCTGCCTTTGGGGGCCCTCAGATTGGCCAACACCCCAAACAACTATCAAGTCACTTCCCAAGACTCTCAGCAAAATCCTAACGGTGTAGTGGGAGGTAGCGCAAACGATCGCATCCTCGGTTCAGCGACGGAGGATGCAATTAATGGCAGCCAAGGCAACGATACCCTCACGGGCGAAGCAGGCGACGACTTTTTGCGAGGCGGCAAAGGTAACGACTTCATTAGTGGCGGTGTTGGCAACGATATTCTGATGGGCAATTTCGCTGACGATACTCTCAATGGTGATGCTGGTAACGACTTTTTGCGAGGCGGTCAAGGGAATGATATCTTAATTGGTGGTGATGGCAATGATATTTTGATTGGAGATACAGGCGACAATACTCTCACAGGAGGTAGTAGTGCAGATACTTTTGTTTTGCTCGGAGTAGATCCTGCTTCTCTTCCTTTTATTCTCCTACCCGTGACAAGTCATACAATAGTTGATTTTAGACCAGAGGAAGGCGATCGCATTGCTTTGACAGGAAAATTATCCGATACTACATTCACTCAATCTGGAAGCAATACTGTCATTAACTTGGCAGGGGCTTATACTGTAGTACAAAATTCTACTGTCGCCTCTGTTCAAAATGCAGCCTTTGCAATTCCTTTATCTACGATTCTTCCTGATAACGATCTACCAACTGGCGATGCAGCCTTGAGAATTGGCTAACTTTAACTAGGGGTGTAGGGTGCTTAGGGTGCACCTTACACATTCCCCAATTCCGCATTCCCAATCCCCCAATTCCCCAATTGCCAATTGCCAATTGCCAAATTCAACTAACACCATAGCTTTGTAATTTGAGAAACTGCCTCTTGATAAGAATCCATTCTCCCCTGCTGCTTAAAAAGCTCGGCAGCTTTCTGAAAATCCTCAAATGCTCCCTGAACCTCTCTCAATTTGTATCTAGTTACTCCTCGGTTGAAGTAAGCTTTAGCAAAATCGCTATCGAGGCGAATTGCTGACTCAAAATCAGCTAGTGCTGCCAAGGAATTCTCCATTTGCAGGTGGATAGCACCTCGGTTAAAATAAGATTGAGCTACATTAGGGTTGAGCAGGAGTGCCGAGGTGTAATCTGCGATCGCCGCAGTATAATCTTTTAAACGAGTCAGCATAAACCCCCGATTGCTGTAATACTTGGCTTGGTAAGGATTGAGTTCGATGGCTGTAGTTAAATCTTCGATCGCCGATTGCTTGTAGCCTAGTTTGTAGCGGGCCACACCGCGATCGTGGTAAGCTGACGCGAATTGCGGATTAATGTTAATTGTGGCAGTAAAATTTTTAATAGCGCCGTGCAAGTCTTGTTGTTCGAGATTTTTTAAACCTTGAGTGTAAAACTTTTTGGTACTAATTTTTATATTTGCCTCTTGTCGGGATTCAGCTTGCTCCCCCGAAAATACGCCAGCAATATTAGTGAATCCCAAAGATTCGATCGAATTGAAAATAGTTGTGACAACTAATTGGGTGGAGAAAAGGGGGATAGTAGGCATGGGAGAAGTGCTGTTCAACTGTATGCTCTTATTTTCCTCCATAGCTGAGCTATTGACAGTGATATCCGCAGTCTCAAGAACGTGATAAGTTTGATGAGATTGGGTGATGCTGGGGCTTGAGTTGTGTGATGAAAGTTGGGCTTAGTTAGTGATGCCGATCGCAATTAACAAAAATTGCGTCTAGAATCCTTTAAATATAAGGCTTGTAGGCGAGAGGAGCTGTTTCTTGATTCCCATATTGAGGAGTTTATACCAGGATTGTTTGCAGATATGCCCCTGGGGGAGCGATCGCAACTACCTGGAGCAAGTATTACTTTGTAGCGATATTGCACTGGCAAATCCCGCTCAAACTTGCGGTCATTTTATACCAGGTTTTTAGGAAAAATATTAGTTTGGCAGCGAGGCATCTGTGAATCAACCGGGTTTCTAGCTCACAGCGCGTCTAAGACTAGCTAAGTTAAGTTTGTGCGTGCGCCAACCATGATTAATTTTTCACTACACTAATATTTTTGAGTAATCTTGCTGAGGGAAGTTGCAGATTATTTGCTATGCTTTGGTTAGACATCAATAATTAATGGCGCAAATTAGTGTCAATGAAAAGAGTTATGAGGCTGAAAACTTTCTTCGCTGCGGTGTTGGCGATCGTCCTGTTCACTCTCTACTTAACTCCTCCTGTGATGGCCGCAAATGCGGAGGATTTGAGTCACCTATTAAAAGATAATTGGTGCGTCAGCTTTCTCTGGAAGCAATGCGATTTGAGCGCTGTCGATTTGCGGGGAGCTAATCTCCAAGAAGCCAATTTGTCTGGCGCTAATTTGAGCGGCGCTAATTTGTCCGGTGCTAACTTAAAAAATGCGGATCTTTCTGACGCAGACCTCACCGGCGCTAACTTAGCAAATGCTGATATTTTAGGCACGGATCTCAGTCGAGCCAATTTGACCGAAGCTAATTTCAACGGCACGAAATTGTGGGATGCTAATCTGACTTTGGCAAATCTGAGCCGCGCCAATTTACAAGATGCTAATGTCTTAGATTCTAGACTTTGGGGGAGCAATCTTACCCAAGCTAATTTAACAGATGCGACGCTGCATGGTGCTGACTTGCAGTATGCTAATTTGGCGAACACTAATTTAACAGGTGCTGACTTGCACAGCTTCTTTTTCCGAGGTTCCAAACAAGTCACAAATTTGGGCAATGCTAATTTAGAAGGCGCTACTTTAACGGGCGCAAATCTCAGAGGTGCGGTGCTGGCAGGGGCAATAATGCCGGACGGGTCTATTAATGAAGAAAGTGGTTTTAATTTAAAGTAGAGTTAAATTAAAGTCTGTTTGAATAATTTCAACAACAGGCTTTCGGGCAGATTTCGCAGTCAATGAATTATGTGGTTCAATAGGCTGCGCCTGTTGCCAACAGCTTGTTGAGGATGCTGTCAAGATATCAATTTAAACCAGGGTGCGATCGACTTTTTAACTCCCAAGCTGCGCCCCTTGCCAATAGCTTGTTGAGGATGCTGTCAAGATATCAATTTAAACCAGGGTGCGATCGACCTTTTAACTCCCAACCAGTAAATATTGCTAAAATCTTAAATCTCAAACCTAACCTGCGCGCATCTGTTACAATTTTCAACAAAGCCCGAACAGCCCCGAAGCTGAAGGCACCTGCTTAGAGATACAAGCCCCCGACAGGAGTCGTCAACAGCAAAAATATTAGATATTTAGTTTAAGCTCCCAGATTCATCTGTAGAGGCTCTCTAAAATATAAAATCGACTGTGGAGTCAATCTAAAATCTAAAATCTAAAATCTAAAATTGATCGGCTGTAGAGTCAATCTAAAATCTAAAATCTAAAATCTAAAATCGACTGATGGAAACCCTGCAAACTCAACTTTACGAACTCGCACAATTTGCTAATAATTTAGTAAATACTCAACTGACAAACCTCAGTTTAGTCAGCGTCGGAGTCATCTTTCTGGCAGGGTTGCTAACGAGCTTAACGCCCTGTATGCTTTCAATGTTGCCGATCACGATCGGCTACATCGGTGGATACGAAGCAAAAAGTCGCCTGCAAGCTGCAGCCCAGTCTGCGTGGTTTTCCCTGGGATTAGCCACCACCCTTGCGGGTTTAGGTATTGTAGCATCATTTGCCGGACAAGTTTACGGCAAAATTGGCCTGGGTTTGCCGATTCTTGTCAGCATTATTGCTATTCTAATGGGGCTGAATTTACTCGAAGCTTTACCCTTACAAATGCCGTCTTTCGACGCTGTGGGGTGGGTGCCGAAAGATTTGCCGGCGGGCGTGCGATCGTACTTATTGGGTTTAACTTTTGGTTTGGTAGCGTCTCCCTGCAGCACGCCGGTTTTAGCTACACTCTTAGCTTGGGTTTCCAAAACGGGAGATACAGTTTTAGGTGGTGTGCTGCTGCTGTTTTATGCTGCTGGCTACGTCGCTCCGCTGATTATAGCAGGGACTTTCACTGCTAGCATTAAAAAGTTGTTAGAATTACGTCGGTGGTCGAGTTGGATTACGCCTGTTAGCGGTGTTTTGCTAGTAGGATTTGGCGTTTTCTCTCTGCTTTCCCGAATCCTTCCCGCGTAACTTTCGTTTTCAGGACTTCAGTCCTTATTTAGAGATATAGCAACCACTATGGAATGCGTGCATTAAGTTTTTTTAAACGAACCGCGAAGACGCGAAGAACAGGAAGGAAGGAAGGAAGAAAAGAGAAAGACTTCAAAATTGATTGAGACTTGCTCGATAAAAATAATAATATTTTATTCATTTTTTGTTGTTCCCTCCTCTTTCTTTCTTCTTCCTTCCTTCTTCCATCCGTTACATCCGTTGCCGAACTTCCTGACATCCGTTACATCCGTTACAAAATCCGTTGCCGAACTTTCTTCATAATTACCAATGACATCAAAAGAAGTATTTCTATCTAAACTATCAAACTGGGCGACTGCCCCTCAAAGGTTTTTCAAGCGAGAAATCTTGCCGGTGCTAGCAGATTTGCGGCTGGCAATTATCTTGCTGCTGGCGATCGCATTTTTCAGCATTTCTGGCACTGTCATCGAACAAGGTCAATCAGTACCATTTTACCAATCTAACTATCCAGAACACCCCGCTTTGTTCGGCTTTCTAACTTGGAAAGTTGTGCTAATTGCAGGACTAGACCACGTATACCGGACTTGGTGGTTTTTGTCAATCCTAATTTTGTTCGGCAGCAGCTTAACAGCTTGTACATTTACCCGACAATTTCCCGCATTAAAAGCCGCCCGCCGCTGGAAATTTTATGAAGAACCAAAGCAGTTTGAAAAATTAGCTCTCAGTGCGGAATTAGAAACAGTTACTTTAAGTTCGTTAGAACCACTTTTGCAGCAAAAAAACTACCGCATATTTCGAGAAGGCGAAAAACTTTATGCTCGCAAGGGAATAATTGGTAAAATCGGTCCGATTATTGTTCACGCCAGCATGCTAATTATTTTAGCTGGGTCGATGTGGGGCGCGATGACGGGATTTCTCGGTCAAGAAATGGTTCCCAGCGGCGAAACATTTCAGGTGCAGAATATCCTGGATGCGGGGCCTTGGGCGGGACCGCAAATACCGAAGGATTGGTCGATGCGAGTTAATCGGTTTTGGATTGATTATACTCCCGAAGGCGGAATCGACCAATTTTACTCTGACCTGTCAGTTTTGGACAAAACAGGCCAAGAGGTCGATCGCAAAACCATTCATGTTAACGAACCCCTCAGATACCGGGGAGTCACTTTTTATCAAGCAGATTGGGCAATATCCGCCGTGCGAGTTCGCCTCAACAAAAGCCCGGTTTTACAATTGCCAATGGCTCAGTTAGACACTCAAGGTAAAGGTCGAATTTGGGGTGCTTGGATTCCCACAAAACCAGATTTGAGTGCGGGAGTTTCTCTGCTAGCAAAAGACTTGCAAGGAACGATGTTAGTGTACGGTACGGATGGCAAATTGTTAACTACAGTTCGCGCAGGGACGGCGGTAGAAGTTAACGGAGTGATGCTGACAATTGACGAAGTTGTAGGCAGTACGGGATTGCAAATTAAAGCCGATCCAGGAATTCCGATCGTTTATACTGGCTTCGGGTTGCTGATGCTCAGCGTGCTGATGAGCTATCTGTCTCACTCCCAGATTTGGGCTTTGGAAAAAAACGGCAAACTATACGTCGGCGGGCGGACAAATCGCGCTCAGGTGAGTTTTGAAAGAGAAGTTGTGGAGATTTTGGACAAGTTGGCAGAATCGAAAACAGCAGAGGAAAAAAGTGCGATCGCCCCGACTTCTGTTGTAAGTCAAAGTTAACCGTAGGGTGCGCACTGCGCACCTTACACCAACGATAAATATCAAAAAGATTAGTTGAGTTTGTAGGGTGCGCCTTGCCAGATTTGTTGAGGTGGTTAATGTGAACCGGAGAAAAAGCAGAAAACCGCTATTTCACTTTCCGAGTTTTCAAATTTCAAGTAATGAAAATTTCTATACGGAGCTTTGGTTTAAAAATCCAAATGCTGAAACGCCTGTCTATCGGTACTCTCCGGTGGGCAACAAACTCAACCGAAGCGCAGTACACGCCCTACAAACTACGAGAGTTTAAGCGTTTGAGGGAGTTTTTGACTACATTGAGAAGGCTGCCCTGACGCACTCTACAATTACTTACTAATTTTAACAATTTTATTTCTTAAAACCCTTGTGGGGTGCGCTTCGACGCCACCCCACAATTAAATCTCAATGCCACCACAGCTAAATACCCACCCTACTTCTGGTGCGACACCTCAATCACAGTGTGTACGTTCCCCCGTGGCGAAAAATCGCCCTTAATTGTCGCTTCCAGCGGCGCGCAAGCCGCCACAAAATCGTCTAAAATTTGATTGATCGATTCTTCGTGAGAAATGTAGCGATCGCGATAACTGTTAACGTACAGTTTCAGCGCCTTTAACTCTACCACCCGCTCGTCGGGCACATAAGTAACGTGAATTGTCGCAAAATCTGGATAGCCAGAAAATGGACACTTGCAAGTAAACTCCGGCAAAGTAATGTTAATTGAGTAGCGTCGCCCGACTCGCGGATTCGGGAAAGTAATTAACTCCCCTTCCAAAATCTGGCGTTCGCCGTATTTCATTTCCTCGGTGCTTGACTTTTGCGACATACTTTGTTCGGCTGCGTAGTTGTTCATAGCGATTGACTAATAACTTGTAACATTAAATTAAATTTACGTTCAATATTTGTAACAAATATCTTGACGAATTGTGTTGCGATCGATCTAATTGCAAATACTCTCAGGCTAAACTAAAACAAGTTCACCCTCGCCATCTACAATTATGCAAAATACTACCTTATCTGACAATACTTCCCCTGAAAACTCAAATAGTTACTCTCCATCAGTACCAATTTCCCTTTATCGAGAAGTCACGGCAGAGCTGCAAGCAGCCCAAGCGATGGTGGACTCCCTCAAAACCCACAATCAGCAATTAGTCCAACAAAATCAACAACTGCGGCGAGAAGTAGAAACAGTAGTTCAAGTATCCCAACAGTTACAGCAAGTAGTCAACTCTGCTCAGAGCGTCACCCAGACAGGGATGCCTCAGATGCCCTCAGTCAAATTCAATTTCAGCATTGAACCTCCGCCCCCAGCACCTGCAACCTCGCGGACTAACTCTACGGTACCTCAACCACCTCAGACAGTGGCTTTCCCCTTCCCACTACCGGAACCGGAGCCAAAAGGCTCCCCGATGCCGCAGCCACTTCCAGAAAAATTATTTACAGAGGTGCCGGAAACTCCTTACCGTGTGATATCTCAACCCAAAAAAACCTCAGACTTAAACGGATTGTGGTTGGCGATCGCGATTTTTCTGATTGTGATTGCAGCTTTCGGTGCAGGTTATTTAGTTGTCCGCCCTTTATTAATGAAAAAGTAAATTCCAACAAGAATCCCACGGCTCAAGCCGTGGGATTTTAAACAAAACCTAGCATAAATTGTTCAAAGTTACGCTAATTGGCCATCATCCTCTGGCGGCACTCGTTTCTACTGAACGAGGGGCATACTGCTCTTCACAAGCAGAACCTACGATTCCCACCCCTGGCTCGAAACCGCGCGTGAACTCAGTGAGTTTTACCTGTTTAGCTTCCAAAGCAGTCTGTAGCACCTTCATGGCTCGGTGAGGGTCGCCGGCTCCGCAGAAAAATAAGTCTGCGGCAAAATAACCGTGTTCAGGCCAAGTATGGATTGCTATATGAGACTCGGCCAAAGTAGCAGTAGCCGTCACTCCGTGAGGACTAAACTGGTGTACGCACAAATCGATGAGAGTAGCTCCTCCGGCTTCGATCGCATCGAGTATGGCGCGGCGGATACGTTCCGGATCGTTAAGCAGGTCTCCAGGAGACTGCCAAGCATCAGCGACCAGATGGGTTCCCAATTGTTTCATTCTGCGGGGTTTTACCTCTAACTCATAATGTCTCAAACCTTTTGACTATAGCACGCAGTTCAGGAATTTTCAAGTATATTTCCCAAAAAAATCAAAAATAGTGGGATCGCTGGCGCACAGGGGTTTTTGGGCGCTTTTGCCAGGGTCGATGCCAGGTTGAGTTTGATTGGAGTTCGATACGCGCGATCGATATTTCCTGCTACAATCGGCTTTCGCTAGAATGCGGTTAAAGCCCAACCGCCTTAATTTGCTCCAGGCGAGGGAGAGACTAGAAACCCGGAAGGGCCGGCACTCTTGGCACCGCCCATACAAAAATCGGGTTTCTCGGTGTTAGGTTTTTTGAGATTGACCTACTTAATTATGGTTAATCAACTCATCAATCCCGGCTGTGAGTAGCTCCATTGGGCAAAATTGCCCCGCTCAAAGCTGCTTCATTCAAATTATCAACATTCAAGCTAGCCCCAATCAAATTAGCCTCCGACAAATTAGTTCCTGTCAAATTCGCCCCTGTCAGAGAACTCAACAGCAAACCTGCTCCCGACAAATTGGCGTGACTTAAATTCGCCCCCCGCAAATCCGCTTCCAGTAAGCTAGCACCTGCCAAATTTGCACCGCTCAAGTTAGCTCCCCGCAAAGAAGCTTTGTTCAAATTCGCAGCCCTCAAATCAGCATTGTGCAGAATCAAACCATTTAAATTAGCTTTACTCAAATTAGCTCCCTGCAAGTCGGCACCGCTCAAATTAGAGCCATTTAGATTGGCCGATTGCAAGTCAGCACCGCTCAAGTCAGCACCGCTCAAATTAGCAGCGCAAATAGAAGCCTCCCGCAGACTTGCTTCGCTCAAAGAAGCCCCAACCAAATTGACGCCGCTGAGATTTCCGCGATTGAGATGAGCCCGAGTTAAAGTTGCTCCGCTCAGGTTCGCCCCGTTCAAATCTACCTCGCTGAGAATCGCTCTCGTCAGATTTGCTCTGCTTAAGTCAACCCCGCTCATAATTGCTCGGCTCAGCGTCGCCCCGCTCAAATTAGCCTCAGTTAGTTTTGAGCCGCTTAGCAAACAAGCTCCTACTAAACTCGCTCCCGTCATCACAGCTTTGCTCAAGTCACCCTGAGACAATATTGCTCCGCTGAGATTTGCCCCGCTAAAATCTGCTCCGATCGCCACAGTTCCAGTTAAACTAGAACTTCCGAGGTTAGCTTCAATTAATTTCGCCTTAGACAAATTAGCCCCGCTCAAGTCGGCACCGTTTAAATTAGCACCAATCAGTTTGCTTCTAATTAAATTGGCGCCTTTCAAATTAGCGCTGCTCAAATTTGTTCGACTGAGATTAGCTTCACTCAAATGAGCTTCAATGAGGTTAGCCCCTCGAAAATCTCGTTCCCCGTTTCTATGTCTAATTAAAAGTTCATCGGCACTTAAAATTTCAGTGAAATTCATAAAAAAAGTTGAGTGAGTTTCCTTAATTTCTCGATGTTCTCTGTTGTCTGAAAGTTTGTACTATCGTGTTTGTCAGTAAGTTTTTTAAACCTATACTGCCACACTAACAATTGTCAAAACTGCTTGATTCATAGCATCACCCTGCTAACCTAGTTATCACTTAGGAAAAGAAACCGGGTTCGGGGAAAATGTGAAATTTGCCCGCGCGGAAGTCCTGAAAAAACCGAGTTTATCGCCGCGTGTAAGCCCTGTAAGTCTTATTTTGCTAGTAATTAGTTGGCGGTTAATATTAGTTGTTAATTGTTAGTTGGATTTATACTAACTGCTAATCACTAACTATCAACTGCTAACCATTTACCAAAAAAATACCAAGAGGTTTTCGATCAATCTTGTCAACGTTGATCGAAGATTTGGGGTATTGCTGGCGGCATCCGCGCCGCATTCTGACCAGAAAAATTGCTAGTACAGGCGATCGGATTTATTAGTGCAATCAAGAAACAAGATATCGGAGCTTCTACCCCTAATGCCTTCTACATAAGTGCCTTCAATCTTCGATCGCCCATGAAAGCAGAGCCCGGTCAGCTCAGCTAGTCTCACCTCCCCCCACTGTGCTCGATGCCAGTGAAAACCAACAGGAAGGCTGTTTCCGTCGGAGTGATGGAGTCGCAGGCAAAGCAAGCAATACGCTGCCATTAGCCTGAGATTTCGCGAAAAAATGAACCGCGAGCCGTTCCGGTATTCTCGCGCTGCTGTGCTTGCTGTTAATCTTTACTCGATCCATGAGCGCTTGCGGTTCTAATTAACAGAACACCCGACACCAGACGCGCTCCCGAACATAAAAGCTGTTCCTGGGCTTCTCAAATGCTTCGCTGAGGCATTCCCAGAAAAAGTGCATTCCTGTAGCAGATCCTGCCAACGGCAATTGGGCTGCTACAGCCAACTAATGACCAGCCTAAGTCTTGCCGGAAGGTGACGACAATATTATTATTCTAATATTTGCCGACCACTGCAGGCTTTTCTGAGCGCGTGGGACTGGCTACTTCACCTGTATAAGTTGCTGAAATTAGCTACCCATAATTAAAGATAGTCGCTCTTTGACTAACTGGGCAATATCTGTGGTAATTTAGGTCATTAAATTTGATAATACTGCGGGGTTTAAAATCGAGCAGTAGTGAGTGTTACAGACTAAAAAACCGCTGCGGATTTCTGCTGTAAAAATTCAGGGAGCCGATCGCTCCTCCGGCGCAAAGCCCAGCTCACGGACTGGGCCCCTAATCAAAATTAAACTTTTGACAGGTGGCTTTTTTAAGTTTCCAGAACAAAACAAAAGCCGACTTTCAGAGAAAAAGCCGACTTTTGAGATAATTTTACCGACGAAGCGTAAAACCGCTAGCTCGCCGCTGGGGGTTGGATCACTTTCCACAATCCGAGTGCGCGAGTGCGACTACCTTGCAGAAAGTAGAAAACATCCCCAAACAAAGTCTGAAGTATTAAATCCGAGGGTGGCGGGTAACGCCCTGATTGGGGTCGTAAATATCAGCGGTAGTATCAACCCCTGGAGTGCCAGGTGCGCCGTAATCAGCCCGAGCGCTATCGACGCTGGGATTATAGTCGTAGGTGTTCCAATGCTGAATGCCTCCGCGGCTTAGAATGGTTTCAGCTCTAGCGACTTCTGCTTCGCTGCCGTCAACGAGTACCAAGTAATCTCCTCTCGCCACGCGATCGTTGTATGCTCTAGCTTCCTCTTCGGGAATTCCCATACCGACTAAAGCTCCGATCAAGCCGCCTGCTGCCGCACCCAAAGCCGTACCGGCTAGTGTAGTGGCGATCGCCGTAGCTGAGGCTCCTGCCAGCATAATCGGCCCGATTCCCGGAATTGCCACTAGGCCCAGACCTACCAACAAGCCTGTCAAACCGCCCAAAGTACCACCTGTGAGTGCGCCCTTTGTGGCCCCTTCATCGGATTTGTTGTCCGCGCTGTCGTGCACGTCAATGCCTGCGATTTCCCCTTTCGAGTCAGCATCCTTAGCGATGACCGAAACCCGATTCATGTCGAAACCGGCAGTTCTCAGTTCTCCCAGTGCGTGTTCCGTCTCGCGGCGGGTTGAAAATACTCCCACGGCGCGCTTCTGCCGCCCCGAAGCTCTGCGGCCGGTGTCTGCAGGCACATCGTAAATGCCCCAATCCTGAATGCCCCGCACGCTCATAATTCCTTCGGCTGTGGCAAGTTCGGCATCTGTTCCTTCTACGAATACCAAATATTCTCCGCGCGAGACGCGATCGTTATAAGCTTTAGCTTTTGCTTCGGGAACTCCCAAGCCGACCAAACCGCCAACCAACCCGCCTGCTGCTGCCCCAATCGCGCCACCGACTACAGTATCTGCCAGCAGAGTTGCGATCGCACCCCCCGCCATCACCGGGCCAACTCCCGGAATCGCTAGCGCTCCAATGCTTCCGAGTAACCCAATCAAACCACCCGTCACGACTCCCGCTGTCGCGCCTGCTTTGGCGCCGCCGCCCACTTTGTCATCGGTACCCTTACCAGTACCAGTGCTAGCGCCCGCAATTTCGCTGCGATCGAGATTTTCACCAACTACCGAAACTTTATTCATCGGAAACCCGGTACTTTGTAGCTCTATGAGGGCTAGTTCCGTATCTCGGTAAGTAGAAAATGCTCCTACAGCTCGCTTGTGTTGACCTAAAGCCATTTTTTTTCTCCTGAAAAATATACTACTTTTACACAACCACAGAATTTATGCTCTGCCATCAATCACCCATCAATCACATTTAGTCATTTTTTCCCAACAATTTTCATCGGTCGCTGGGAATAACTTCCTCCTCTATCTTCAGATTGGTTTCCCACTAATTATCCGGGCTGAAAAATCGGAAATAGGGAAGAGGGAGTTGGAGGTATTGCGCGAGTTTTGAGTGCGTGAATTTTAAATTAAATTTACACTCTTTAACTTAAAACACCCCTCTTTCTAGAGAGTCACCTCAGCGTTGCATTCCGCTCCGCAAGCCATTTTACAATGCCAAACTTTACCCTCTTCCCTCAGACTTTTCTCCTAGATAACTACATCCTTTTCCCTTATGTCCCTCCGACTTCTTCCTTCTAATTTATTGATTGCTGCTAGGCGATGCGGGTGCAGCGGGGGCGACAACAGCCGTAACATTCACCTGTTTTACACCCTTAATCTCTTTAGCTAGTGGCTCAATTTTAGCTAAATCAGTTTGATTGGGAACTGTGCCGCCTACGGTGACAAGCCCATCTTTTGCGTCAACAGTTAACTGACCTTTAGTGATGTTTACTTCTAACTTGGAGCGCACTTCGCTTTGGAGGTCGCTATCGGCTCTTATGGCATCACCGCCCGTCACATTGTTGCGCTGTTCTCTGGCCCTGATATCAGAATTTGCTTGGTTTTGGCGAATCTGGCTAGTGGCGTCACCCTGAGTTTTTTGAACTGTATCGGCTGGGGGTGGGCTAGTGGTATTTTCTGTGGTAGAATTAGGAGCATCAGAGCTAGTTTTAGCCCCTTCGCTGCAAGCAGCAGCTCCAAATAATAGGAGGCCGCTGAGGAGAATTGGTGTTAGTTTGTTCATAATAGGTTAATACCCTCCGGGTAAGCTTTCAATGAGGCTGACTTGGTTGAGCCAGATGGGAGCCAGATGGAGCAAGACAGCATCTTTAGTTTGTGCTTTCTGGTTTGTGCTTTCTGCGATTTAAAAATCCTTATATATAATATATAAAATTGAGCAAGTATCTACATCGCTCCACGGGTGTAAAATTTATCTATGTCGTTAGATAGAGTACAAAAAATAAAATTAAGGTCTTAAGTCAAATTTAGCGTAATTTAGTTTTGACCAGGTTATTACTCAGAAACAGGTTTGAACCCGCCTTTTTTGTGGCCCAGGTCAATATTTACCTAGACACCAAGTTGAAAAGCGTAAGTTTTATGAATAAATTCGATCGCCAATCCCAACTAATTTTTTTCTCTTCCCTGGAACCTGTGACTTATTCCCTCAACCTCTCTCCGTTAAATCTGTTAAATCTCCTACGCTACTCATTGCCAAACTTCCTGCTTCAAAACAAACGAAAAGAGTCTAGAAATTTTTGAGCATTTTCTGGTTCTGGGGTAGTGGCAACCAGGCCGTAAACGCGCGTTTCCACCAAAAAAACTTGACCTACACCTACAGGTTCACTGGGGGAAAGCGGCTGAAACTCAAATTCTTTTCCGGGATAGCCTCCGAGGGAAATATCCCGCACCTGCAAAACTTTAGCATTCGCTGCCACGACGAAAACATCAACGGCATTATTTAAAGTAATTCTGGTATTATTGATATTATTGTTCCTCAGCCGAAAATCCAGGTCAAAGTATTGAAGCAAATAAGTTTCTTTGTTTTTTAAGTTCGATCGGTATGTATGAGCAATAATTTGATTTGAAAAAGTTTCAGAATTAATTTTGGGATTGGCGGGCATATCGATCGCAAACTGACCCATCGCCGAGCAAAATGGCTGCCAATCTGGCGTCTGAATTTCTGCCCGCAGCGGGGCTGGTTGAGAAGCAGCGGGACTGGCAAACTTGACAGGGCATGAAAGTAATGTAGCAGTAACTAGAAGTAAATACAGAAATTTCATTTGGGTAAAAATTATATATGCCCGATCGATCTGCGCTAGCCTAGAAATATATCTGCAAAGGGGCGATTTATGCTGAATATTATATTTACTCAACGGCAAGGCAACTCTCCAGGGCGATCTAAAACCAATAAAACCAATATACTCGCTGCTGTAAATACTTGGCTGGCTGTGTGTCTTTTGGCTGCTGTGACAGCTTGTGCAAACAGCCCCAACAGCAAGGCCCTCGAAGAATCATTAGCCGCCGATCCCACATTAAAACAAAACCCAGTAGTTTTCTCTTCCCCGCCACCAGGGACAGCAATTGAGACCAACTCTACCGCCAAACTTCCTCCCGATTTCCCGACAGAGATTCCACTCTATCCTAATGCTGAGTTAATCGAAGTTGGTGGGCAAACCGATCCGTCGCAAAAAAATGTGCGGCTGCGCTGGGAAAGCACTGATCCTGTTAATTCGATTCAGAACTTTTACTCCACAGAGTTTGGGCGTCGCAACTGGGAAATAGTCAGCCGCCCCACCGCCGAGGGACAAGGTTCTTTGGTAGCAACGCGAGATAATTTACGGGTAACTGTGTCGCTTTCTCCTACTCAGAAAGTAGGAGGTTCTACAGAATTTGCGATCGACTACAGCAAAGAAAGCCCCGAAATTGCCACCAGTCCCCAACCTAACAATTCCGAGTCTAGCGCATCTCCAACCGCTTCACCAACTCCATCTAATTCAGAGGGAACTACTCCAACGCCATCCGCCTCGCCAAAATCAGCACAAGTTAGCCAACTAGACACCCAAATTCCTCAACAGTTGCGGCAGTATGTAGCTGATTTAAGTCAGTTGGAAGTGCTGAAAGTGCGATCGACAGAAAATGCTAATTTAGAAACAGCCAGCACTTTGCCCAAACCCAACAAAATTGTCAGTCGCCGCGAATACGCCCGCTGGTTAGTAGCAGCTAACAATCAGATTTATGCTAGCCGTCAAGCCAAACAAATTAGATTAGCAGTAGACTCTAGCGAACCAGCCTTTTCTGACGTACCCAAAACAGACCCGGATTTTTCAGCAATTCAAGGTTTAGCAGAAGCCGGTGTAATTCCGAGTTCGCTTTCGGGTGAAAGTAAAGATGTGAAATTTCGCCCGGATGCACCTTTAACTCGCGAAACAATGATTCTCTGGAAAGTGCCTTTAGATAGTCGTCAAGTTTTGCCGACAGCTAACATTGACGGAGTGAAAGAAAAGTGGGGTTTTCAAGATGCTTCTAAGATTGATTCCCAGGCGTCGCGGGCAGTTTTAGCTGATTTTAACAATGGAGATTTGGCGAATATTCGCCGCGTTTTTGGTTTTACTACTCTATTTCAGCCTAAGAAATCAGTGACTCGCGCCGAAGCTGCTGCTAGTTTGTGGTATTTTGGCGTTCAAGATCAGGGATTGTCTGCTAAAGATGCCCTGGAAGCAAAGTCTCAACCTGCTGAGTAGAGTTTTTTTGGGGTGGTTAAAAGTTTTGAACACACCCTCTACTTACCAATACCCAGGAAACCGGGTTTTTTCTCTGTAAGCAAACCCGGTTTCTGCGTCCAAGACTGCCGAAATTTTACCAATTTTTGATTAATCGGCCTGCGATCGCCCGCCACAAAAATTGCAGCTTGAGTTTCTAGGAGTTCGGTGAATATGGCTTACCCAGAAACCGACTTTTATCTACGAAAAAGCCCTGTAAAACGCGAGGTATATCCGGTGAAAAACTCCGTTTCTTTAATTTCTTTGGGAGAGTTGTCATTAAAAATCCTTTTAAAGATTGTACATCGGCTTTTCTGTCCTTGTCGCCTACCCTAGGAAATAGATTTTTTTTTATTTAATTTTAATTTCTGTATCCTGCCATACAAGCGCTGCATTTGGCGGGCTAATTTTCTACATATTTTCACTAACACTTTGTTCAAAACTCTCAGTAGGATTCCGGATGCCGTAGCGGCCTTAACGATAAATGAACAAGAGTGTTTGAGCTCTTGGAGAGCATTTTTTAATGTACGATATTACCTTATTTACCCCGCAAGATATGGCTAAATGCAGCTTAGTCCTGCGCCACTTAGGTAGAAATACTGCTAGTATGGAAGCCACCAGCCAGAAGATTGTTAACTATATTTACCAACATTTTTGCGATTCGCAAACAGGAGAAAATACCTGTGCCTTAGTGCGTTTGTTCAAAACTCATCCCTACGGGGAATTAGAAGACTCATTGCAACAATCCGCCCGCCGCTTGATGAAGGGCAATTCCCCCGCCGCCGACATGAAATGTTGGACTCTGCTAGCAGCCGCAGGCACAGAACCGCAGTGGAATTCTCGGCACACAGCAGCAGAAAATACAGCTATTCCATTAGTTAGCACAAAATTAGTGGCTCAAATGCCGGCGATTTCGGAAATAATCCGGCAGTTCGGTTTAGACATTCCTACATTCCTCGGAATTGAGCGAGAAAGGTTCCTGCAATTAGAGCCCGCAGTATTAAATATTTTTTATGTATCAGAGGCAAAAGGCAGCCCCTTTATTCCTGAGCAAAATTCTTTAATTATTCCCTACAATGTCAAGTCTGTCTTGGGATTTGGGGGACTTCTGCCGTCAGGAAGTTTGTTTGCGGTAATGATGTTCCTGAAAGTTAAAATTCCCCAAAGCAGGGCTGAAATGTTTAAAAATTTGGCACTTAGTGTCAAAACAGCATTGTCCCTCCCCGACGAAAAGAGTGTTTTTGAATATTCAGAAAAGCCTACCACCTTTGTTACAAATAACAATAATTGCGAAACCCAATTACTGGAAAATCAAGTGGCTACTCTGATGCAATTGCTGGACTTTTCAGAACAAGAAATGCTGAGACAAGCCGCTTGGTTTCAACAGACTATTGACAATTTACAGCGAGAACTTGCCGAACACAAAAATAAGGAACAAGCTTTGAAAATAAGTCAAAATTCATTTACAGGTCTCCTCAATATTCCCAATGATGCTATTTTGCAAGTCGAGGAAAATCACGGAATTCAGCGTTTTAATCAAGGGGAAGAACAGATTTAAACTAAGGTCTGTATTTAGCAATCCGGTTGATCCATGAAACCGAGTTGTTGCGGTGTTTGCGGATACTAATTTACGATCGCACATTTTCCCGATCGAGTTTTTCGCTATCAGCAAATTTACAAATGGCTAGCGGGGCAGTTTGCTGCGGGAAATTGGTAGCACTGGCGAGAAGGGCTAAACGCTTTGACCGTAACTTTTGTAGTATTTGTTATGTATGTTTTTAAGTGTTAGTTCGTTTTTGCTTCCTGCTCCCTATGGAAGCGCCAGATTAGATTATTTTTTATTAAGAAAAAGTCTATTTTGGTTGAGGCTAAGTATCATGCCAACAATATTTTTTATTGGATAGGCTTACCCGTACAAATATGGCTGTAAAATTCAACATCCAAAAAGCCTGATTAGTAAGTTTTTGGCAGGGGAGAATTGATGGGGATCTACACAAAAGCGCAGTTACAATAGGAAAAGAAAATAACTGCTGGGACTAGCGTGCGGCGCGATGGGCATACTGAGTGGACGAAGGCTACAAATCGGGGAGATTTGTAGCCTTATATTTGTCAATAGGAATTTTTGACAGCAACAACGCGAATTCGGCGATAATCTGCAATCCAATTACCATCGCGGTACAGCGTCGGCCGCAAACGCTCTTCAACGGAGTTCATTACCTGCGATCGCACATCATCAGACAACCCCGACAAAAACTCGCCAGCAAACATTTCAATCCAATTTACCATACCCGCGCTGCCGCCTTCTAGGGAAGTCGGGCGATCGAACAAAACGGCATAACTAACCTCAAATCCCTGCTTTTCCAAAAGCCCAGCATACTCGCCAATACTCGGAAAATACCAAGGATTAAGCGCTTCAGGCTCCTGGCAGCCAATTTCTGACAAAACACTCAAAATTGCCCGGACGATCGCCCCCACGTTCCCCTTACCGCCAAACTCAGCAACAAAACGCCCTCCCGGCTTCAGCGCTTTTTCCACACAATTAATCACAGCATCCGGCTGTTTAATCCAATGCAAAACCGCATTAGAAAACACAGCATCTAACGGCTCTTCTACTTTAAAATTTCTCGCATCCGCTGTATCGAACTTGATGTGAGGATAGTTAACTTTTGCCGTGGAAATCATCGACAAAGATGAATCAATACCTTGCACCAAAGCACCACTTTGAGCAATCTTTTCAGTTAACTGTCCCGTACCGCAGCCCAAATCTAGAATACGTTCTCCAGATTGAGGAACGAGTAACTCCAAAAGCGATTCGCCGTACTGCCACACAAAAGCGTGCTGTTGTTCGTAAAGACTTGTATTCCAAGAATCTTGTGCCATGATAACTACCCTGAACCTTTCTTCTCTTTCTCTGTGTTCTCTGCGTCTCTGCGGTTAATTAAAAAAAATCCTTCTTCACAAAACCAACCAACTTATTTGTTGGCTAGTTGGGCTATCGCACTTCCCTCGATTCGGCCAACCCTAATATTTTCCAAAATGCGCGCTCCCTGCTTTTCATAAAAAGCAATTCCCGGCGCATTGCCAGTATTAACAGTCCATTCCATACGCCCGCAATTTGTGGACTCAGCAATTTGTGCCAAATATTTTAACAGCGCTGTACCGACTCCCATACCGCGCATAGGAGCTTGCACAAATAAATCATCCAGCCAAAGGCAAGGCTTCGCCAAAAGGCTTGAATAGAAAGCATAAAACATCGCAAACCCTACCGCTGTGTCGGCAACTTCCGCCAACAATACTCGCACTAGCGGAGGCTGGAAAAACAACGTTTGCTGCAATTTATCTGCTGTTGCTTCTAAAAGATGTGGAACTCCATCGAATTCTGATTTTTGCGAAATAAAAGCAAGAATTAGTTCCAAATCTGCTAGCTCTGCTTCTCTAATTTTGATATCCAAATTAGCCATTGTTTAATTCTCAATGTCGCCTATTAATCACTGTATGAAATATCATCATTAATGTCCAATATATGTTTAACTAACCACTTATACTTTTAAAATATAAATGATTGGGGAGCTATGGAACTTCGGCATTTGCGTTATTTCATTGCAGTTGCAGAGGAACTGAATTTCAGTCGCGCAGCCGAAAAACTGCATATTGCCCAACCTCCGCTGAGCCAACAAATCCAACATTTAGAGGCAGAGTTGGGGTTTCAACTGTTTCGCCGCACCAAGCGGACGGTGCATTTAACGGCAGCGGGACAGGTTTTTTTCGAGGAGGCTGGGAAAATTCTGCAGCAAGTCGATCGAGCAATTCAACTCGGCCGACAAACCAGTCGGGGCGAACTCGGCCAACTGACGATCGGCTTTGTGAGTTCTGCAGCACACAACGTGGTTCCAACGATTTTGCAGGCGTTTCGCACTCGGTGTCCCGCCGTCAAGCTGGAACTGCACGAACTGACGACAAACGAACAGTTGCAGCGGCTGCGGTTCGGGCAAATTGATATCGGCTTCGTGCGCCCTCCGGTTGAAGAAGATGGGATAAATTCTGAAATCGTTTTTCGAGAACCGCTGATCGTGGCACTGCCAGAAACGCATCCGGCGGCCGATCTCACGCATCTTGAATTACGCGAACTTTCCACGGAACCGTTCATTTTATTTCCGCGATCCCAGGCTCCGGGATTGTACGATGCGATCGTCAGTCTTTGTCAACAAGCAGGTTTTAGCCCGATCGCAGCTCAAGAAGCAATTCAAATGCAAACAATTGTCAGCTTGGTAGCCGCCGAGATGGGAGTGGCGATCGTCCCGGCATCAATGCAAAATTTCCAGCGCAGCGGGGTTGTTTACAAAGCGTTACCAGAATCAACCTGCATTGTGGCGATCGCTCTGATTTGGCGCAGCGATCCAACGGCGGCGGTGCAGCGCTTTTTGGAAGTCGCCAGACTGCAGCAGCGGATTTGATATTTGAGATTGTAAATTTTAGATTGACTGGTAAATTGACAAAGTTATCAAAACTCAAAGATTTTCTGTGCAACAACACCCGTAGAATGATTAATTGATGCTCGGAGTTCGAGCAACTACTGCCGTAAAAGTCGGCACGATGCGACCTGAACGGCTCACAATATCCCACATAACTATTCAGTACAAGAGAGCAAGGGATGGTATTGGCAACAGAAATGGGTTCGTCCCAACCGGAATCCTCTTTCGACCTATCTACTTATCTAGTCAATCGAAAAGAGGCGATCGAGGTAGCTCTCGACAGTGCACTGCCGGTCATCTACCCAGAGAAAATTTACGAAGCAATGCGCTACTCGCTGCTAGCGGGGGGCAAGCGCCTGCGTCCGATCCTGTGTCTGGCTAGCTGCGAACTGGCCGGTGGGACTACATCTATGGCAATTCCCACAGCTTGCGCTTTGGAAATGATCCACACGATGTCGCTGATTCACGACGATTTGCCGGCAATGGACAATGACGACTACCGGCGTGGCAAACTGACGAACCACAAAGTCTACGGCGAAGATATCGCCATTTTGGCTGGCGATGGTTTGTTGACCTATGCTTTTGAATTTATCGCCACTAAAACTCAGAACGTACCCCCCCAGCAGGTGTTGCAGACGATCGCCCATTTAGCGCGGGCATCGGGTGCTGCTGGACTCGTAGGCGGTCAGGTGGTTGATTTGGAATCGGAAGGAAAGACAGATGTTTCTCTGGAAACTTTGAATTACATTCACGCTCACAAAACAGGCGCGCTGTTAGAAGCCTGCGTAGTTTGTGGGGCAATTCTGGCTGGGGCCTCAGCAGCAGATTTGCAGCGACTGTCTCGTTTCGCTCAAAATATTGGGCTGGCTTTCCAGATCGTTGACGACATTCTGGATATTACTGCTACCCAAGAAGAACTGGGAAAAACTGCTGGCAAAGATGTTCAAGCAGGGAAAGTCACTTATCCGAGTTTGTGGGGAATTGAGGAGTCTCGGCGCCAAGCTTCGCAGCTTGTTGCTGATGCTAAGGCTCAATTGGCAGTGTTTGGGAGCAAAGCTCTACCGCTGCTGGCGATAGCCGATTTTATTACCAGCCGGAGTAACTAGAAATACCAAACACTATGCAGGAAATTTGCAGCGCCATCTTAAACAATCATGTACTCGTGGTTGCTTTGCTCGCTTGTCTGGCTGCTCAGATCATGAAGCTGCCGATCGAGTTGGTCAAAAATCGCAAGTTTAATCTTCGGTATTTGGTAACCACGGGGGGAATGCCCAGCGCTCACTCGTCTTTTGTGGGCGCTTTGGCTGCTGGAGTGGGACAAACGATGGGATGGGAAAGTCCGGATTTTGCGATCGCTGCGATCTTTGCAATTATTGTGATGTACGACGCAGCAGGCGTCCGCCAAGCAGCAGGCAAGCAAGCTCGCATCCTCAACCAAATTATTGACGAGTTTTTTGAGGAAGATCACAACCTTAATGAGGCTCGCCTGAAAGAGTTGTTGGGACACACTCCTTTTCAAGTGCTTGTCGGTTTGGGGCTGGGAATCACTATTGCTTGGATCGCAGGGCCTGCATATTAAGTTTTAAGTACGGAGTAAAATTGGGGCAGTGGTGTTTTTTGACGAGTTGGAGGTAAAAGTTGGCGGCGGGGATTAATTGTTCGGCAACTCATCCGTCTCTAGCTCAGAAAAGCACGCAAACTTTTTGGAAGTTTATGGCAATGCCTATTCCCTAATTAAGCACTTCAAAAAGTTCAAAAAGTTTTTTCACTTCCCACTCCTTGGAATTGTTTTGCTATGCTCCAAAGACTATATGTACACAACTTCAGATGCCTAGAAAACTTTGAACTGCCCATAAAGGGGATGCCATCTGCTCTCTTGATTGGAAAAAATGGTGCAGGTAAATCAACTACTGCCTCTGCATTAGAAGTCCTTCAAAAGATTTGTCGAGGCATCAATAGAATGCGCGACCTTGAAAAACTTAACCTTATTAGCTCGAAAGATTTCGCTCGTGGAAGGTCTGATGTTCCGATCCGGTTTGAAATAGAAGTATTACTCGAAGATAAATTATACAAATATGTCCTTGCCTTAGATTTACCAGAAAAATTTAGAGAGCTTCGAGTTTTTGAAGAGCAACTGCTAGTTGCAGGAGATCCAATTTACTCTCGAAAAGAAGCCCAAGTCACTCTTCACACCAGCTCCCCAAATCGTGAAGCTCAGTTTCGGGTAGATTGGCATCTTGTTGCCCTGCCCGTAATTCAGGAGCAATCTGAGACTGATCCGCTTCATATTTTCAAGACTTGGCTGGCTCGCACGATTATTTTAGCCCCGATTCCCAGCTTGATGACGGGAGACTCAAACGGTGAAACTTTAGAGCCAAAGCGAGATGGTTCAAACTTTGGGGAGTGGGTTTCGGGCTTACTGAGTCGCTATCCTGCGGCGT
Organism: Microcoleus sp. Pol1C5; assembly: GCF_036701115.1. NCBI lineage: Bacteria > Bacillati > Cyanobacteriota > Cyanophyceae > Oscillatoriales > Microcoleaceae > Microcoleus > Microcoleus sp. Pol1C5. The sequence goes on from NZ_JAUBQE010000036.1 coordinate 62,635, forward strand.
ACACACAGGTTGATAAATATCTCCGAGAAGTGATGCCTGACATTCAGGATTTTCTGAATGAACTAATCGGCAAAGACTCGAAAAGCATGATTGTTCGGTTTGAAGCAAATAATGCGAATCTGAGTATTGAATTTAATGACTTATCTGACGGGGAGAAGTGCTTTTTTCTTTGCGCTGTTGTCTTGGCTGCCAACAAATTTTATGGCCCACTTTTTTGCTTCTGGGACGAGCCAGATAACTATCTATCCTTATCGGAGGTGGGACATTTTGTAATGTCTCTGCGACGCTCATTTAAAAATAGCGGTCAAATCTTAGTGACATCGCATAATCCTGAAGCAATCCGCAAGTTTTCAAATGAAAATACCTTTGTATTAGATCGCAAAAGCCACTTAGAGCCAACTTTAGTCAGACCGCTGAGTGAGATGTCTGTTAAAGGCGACCTGATAAATGCCTTGATTGGTGGCGACATAGAGCTATGAGTAATAAGTATCAACCGCACATTCATGTGTTGGCCGAAGATGATGCTAATCGCCAGATTGCCAACGGATTTCTTCTTGCGCCAAACCTTAATAACCGTGCTGTTAAAGTCCTACCACTTCCGGGTGGTTGGAAAAAAACTGTGGAGGAATTCACGAAGAAGTATGCGTCTGAAATGCGACAATTACCACAAAGAATGATGGTTTTGCTCATTGATTTCGATAATGATGAAAGTCGGTTGACTTATGTAGAAAGTCATATTCCAAATGATCTAAAAGCAAGAGTATTCGTGCTGGGAGTGCTATCTGAACCAGAAAGTCTAAGGACAGACATCAAAAAGAATTTTGAGGAGATTGGAGAAGCTCTTGCAAAAGATTGTTCTGACAACACAAATGAGTTATGGGGACATAATCTTCTCCAACACAACCAACGAGAATTAGATCGTATGGCTTCATCTGTAAAACCATTTATCTTTAAATAAATAGACGCAAAAGTCGCGCCCGCTACTTAAATGTCAGGTGCGCGACTGCCAATAATTTAGCGGAGTGGAGAGCGCTCAAAAGCCGCGCACCCTAATGACTACAGACCGAATTCTGCTTGCAAAATATCGTCATTGTCATCGGCGATCGTGGCGACAATAGTAATAACCCGAGAAATTTCCCCGGCCGAGATTTCCGCCATCGTCCGAGTCGATACTACGGCAACTTGATTATCAACAATGGCAAAATGAGCTTCTAAAGTAGACAGCCAATTCATTTCTAGAATTTTCCGCATTAATTGAACTTCATTCTTCGCTGGCAACTGCAGTACAAAAGCCCAAACAGTCAAAGTATCATCTTCGGTTTCGCCCGTAAGTTGCACGAACACTTCGACACTGCCGTACTTGAACTTCCAAAGATGTCCGCCAGCTTCACTTTGACCGACCATCACTTTTTGGTCTACAGCCATGCTGGCGATGACAGTTTCAATTTCTTCTGCATACGTGACCGCTGTGGCTTTTTCGACCTGCTCGGAGGCGATCGCACTTTCACTTGAGAGGCTCTCTGCGGAAGCTGTTTGTATGTTCGGCTCGCTGGTAGTCATGATTATATTTAGATGGAAAACTATTCCAATAATCAGTTTACTTGCTAAAGCTTAAAATTATGACTTTAAATAACTGGTTCCGAGGCTATGCCTGGGAACCAGTATATCTCGCTTGTTTGCGGAGGCAGACGCAAGTTTGACTCGCAGAACGGTTTCAACAGGGTTCGCGATCGTATTTAAGCCTTGGGCTTAGTCGCCGGCTTCTTCTCAATGGTATTTAAGCCGTTGAGGAACATGGGTACCAATTTCTCCATAAATGCCTGCGGGTCGCGGTTCCAGGCTCGCTGAGCTACATCGACTCTGGTCATTTGCAGGTCGGGGGCCAGCAGGGTTGCGGGCAAGCGTTCCATCAGGTATTGCGGGCGTTCCCACATCGGCATAGTGTTGGCAATGTCCACGAGGCGGGTGACGCGGCGGAGTTCTGCCCCCAGCATGATATCCATTCCCGATTCAAATGCTGCTTGTTCGATCGCCACATACTTGCGCTTTGCCTGTTCCACCTTCTGGCGGTGTTCCGGGCTTTTGTCGGCGATTTGGGCAAGCCAGCGGTTGCCCCAGCGGACGTGACCAGCTTCTTCGGGAAAAATCTTTTCGATTGTTTCGCGGATTTTGACGTTTTCTGCGGTTTGGGGAGCCTGTTTGAGGGCGTGGATGTGGGCTGAGAAATACTCGCAGCCCCGCTTTTCGGTGACATTGATTGCGGCTAAGGCTGCAATTATACCGTCATCGAGGTTGCGGTATTGCTCTTTGTCCAGCAGGCGCTCAAATTCGTCAATGTAGGAGACTCCTGGCGGCGTTCCCACCTTTTGGCCCAAGTCTACCAGCAAGTCGGTGAGCCACATCGCGTGTCGCGCTTCGTCGGAAATGTGCCGGGAGAGGTCGCGCACGAGTTCGGCGGGTTCCCCGTCTAGCCGTTCGATCACGTCGGTGAGGTCTTTGCAACTGCGCTGTTCGCTGTAGCGGTAGCGGTTGAGGGTGATCAGGTGAATTTCGCGATCGCGCACTACATTAGCTAAAATTTCGCGCGCTCCCATAGCGTTGCGAAGCTTGCGGGGATAAGCAACAGTCATGCTTTTATGTTGTTTTGTAAAGATACTTATATAAGTGTAACGCAGTTTTTTCGACAACCAATTACCTCGCAAGGCAGAAAGTTATTGTTTAGCACGGAGAGTCAATTTTATACAGACAGTTTTTTTTACTAGCTCAAGCAACGACAATAGTTTAGAGTTGCCAGTCATACAATTTTAGATTTTAGATTTTAGATTTTAGATTAAAAATGACTGATGATTATCAGGATTGGGAGCTTTTCTACAGTTAGATTATTTTTTTAAACTGCGATCGCGCAAGGGTTGCGCGGATCGCAGAAAGCAACCTCATACACTCAAAACGTTTCAGGTTCCGTCGAGTCTTGGGTCTCAACACTAGCAGACTCTTGTTGAAATTTTCGCGCCTCTTCTACTTCTAACCTAGCCAGAGTTGTCGCCACATCAGCTAACTGTAAAGCCAGATTCATCCGACAAACCGGGTTTTTTTCCCTCCAGAGGTCTTTTGCCAAGAAATGTACTCGATAGCGAAACATTTTAATTGAATTTGGCGGAGTAACTTTCACGGTCATAGTCTTTCTTCTGTTGAAGTTTGAATGCGGAGCAGCACCCGTTCTAGCTCCAAGTAAACAAATGTCAGCATGATTACTTTATCTTCATCGGTGATTGTAACACTACAAGTTGCAGATCGAGGTTCAACGCCTTCGTGCCTGACAATTACAGTATATTTTCCCTGCTTCAGGTTATCAAAATTCACATCTGCCTCAAACAGATCAACTGTCTCCTCGGCCAGCACTCGTCCCTCCCGAGTTAGTAAAGTGACAAAGGCAATGCCGTCAACAGAAGTCATAGCATTATTACTCTGATTGCGGATCATTACAAAAATATCGGACATTGTTTGGTCATTGTTAATTGCTAATTGCTAATTTAGAATGAGTGCAGCACCTCACAAACAAAGGAGCATAAATACAGTGAATCATTTCAAGCTTTTGCTAATTTTGATGCCTTTTGCAGCGGTTCTCGGTTTGGGAAAAAGTGGAGCGCTAGCTGCTGTCTCAAATATCTCTGAGACAGAGCCTTGTTTACAGCTTGACGGCGTGCGGGTTGCTCAAAGGGACGATCGCAATTTAAGTAACTCGAAAGGTACATTAAAAGAAGGCAGTGCCCTCTCTATCGATCCTGATGAAGTTACCGGCATACCAAAAGCTGAGGCGCGACAGCGTTTCATTTTGAATAAGATATATCGGGTTCAGGAAGGCACTACTCCTGACGATTTATTTATTGTTGATGAGAAAGCAACTAAATGGGCTGTAGAGGATGTGTCTGAGGCTACAATGGGCCCTACTACTAACAGCGTTGCCCAGATAGTGTCGGGTAACGGGAGAGTCTGGGCGTTGATCCAGAAGTTCTAAACTCCAAAAAAACGCCGCTTTTAAGGGCGGCGTTCTTATTAATTAAAAATCACAGGTTAAAAATGGTATAATCACCATTTTTAACTTTTAATTTTTAAGTGTTAATTTTCTAACAGTCGTAGTAGAGAGCAAACTCGTAGGGGTGAGGACGCAGCCGCATCGGGTTGACTTCATTGTCGAGTTTGTAGGAAATCCAGGTTTGGATGAAGTCTTCGGTAAATACGCCGGTTTCAGTTAAGAAACTGTGGTCTTTTTCCAAAGCTTCTAAAGCGCCTTCCAATGAACCAGGCGTCGAAGGAATCTTGCTCAATTCTTCTGGGGAAAGGTCGTAGATATCCACGTCCAGAGGTTCGCCCGGATCGATTTGATTCTTGATGCCGTCTATGCCGGCACACAGCATGGCTGCAAATGCTAAATAGGGGTTGGATGTGGCATCAGGACAGCGGAATTCTAACCGCTTGGCTTTGGGGTTGGTTCCTGACAACGGAATCCGCACTGATGCCGATCGATTTCCTTGAGAGTAAGCTAAGTTTACAGGCGCTTCAAAGCCTGGAACTAAACGCTTGTAGGAATTGGTCGTGGGGTTGGTGATTGCCAAAAGTGCCGGTGCGTGCTTGAGAATGCCGCCGATGTAATGCAGTCCCATTTGGCTGAAACCTGCATATTGATCGCCTGCAAATAGAGGTTGGCCGTCTTTCCAAATCGACTGGTGAACGTGCATCCCGGAACCGTTGTCGTTAAACAGCGGTTTGGGCATGAAGGTGATGGTTTTGCCGTATTTTTTGCCGACGTTTTTGATGACGTATTTGTAAGTCAGCAAGTAGTCGGCTGCTTGTACTAGAGTGGCAAAGCGGAAACCGAGTTCGCATTGACCGCCAGTGGCGACTTCGTGGTGGTGTTTTTCGATGGGTACGCCGCATTTTGCCATTGTCAGCAGCATTTCCGTTCTCATGTCTTGTGAGGTATCGGTTGGTGCTACTGGGAAATAACCTTCTTTGTAACGCGGTTTGTAGCCGAGGTTGCCGCCTGCTTCTTCTTTGCCGGAATTCCAGCGACCTTCGATCGAATCTACGTAATAGTAGCCGGAATTTTGGGTTTGGTCGAAGCGAACGTCGTCAAAAATAAAGAATTCTGCTTCCGGGCCAAAGAATGCTGTATCGCCGAGACCGGTCGAAAGCAAGTAGTCTATGGCTTTTTGGGCAATGGTGCGGGGACAGCGACTGTACGGTTCGCCGGTGCGAGGTTCTTTGATGCTGCAAATGAAGCTGATGGTCGGTTCCGCCATGAACGGGTCCATCCAAGCAGTTGTCGGATCGATGACCATCGTCATGTCTGATTCGTTGATGGCTTTCCAGCCCCTAATGCTGGAACCGTCGAAGGGTACGCCGTCTGTGAATGCGGTTTCGTCGATTTGGTCGTGGTACAGGGAAAGGTGCTGCCAGATCCCCGGCATATCGATGAACTTTAGGTCAACGATCTGGATGTTATTTTCTTTTATGTAGTTTAAGGCTTCTTGGGGTGTCTGGAACATGACTTACTCCTGATATTGGTTGTGTCTTGGCGATCGGCCGATTTCAGACTGTTTGGGCGATCGTAGGCCTTCAGTACCCATTATTTTGTATCTATGGCTACAAAATTTTGAAATTGCTGCCCAGTGCGGCCGGGCAGTTCGTGATTCTTGCCCTGTGGATTATTTTTCGGCTGAAGATACAAGGCAAACGGCTGAATTTTGCTGCCGTTTGCCGAGGATAGACTACCTAGAGTGAAAATCCCATCTCAAATCTTAATCAAACGCCGATTTGTAGTAGTCTACAATAGGCGGTCTGTCTCAGATAGCAAAGTATTGATAAAGATTTTTGGGAGAGAAACTTATGCGCGATGCAGTGACGAGCCTGATTGAAAATTATGATGTTGCTGGTAGGTATTTAGACCGAGATGGTATCGATCGGTTGAAATCTTATTTTGCAACGGGCACGGCACGGGTACAGGCGGCGGCTGCGATTAACAGCAATGCTGCGGCAATTGTCAAGCAAGCTGGTATCCAGCTATTTGCTGAACAGCCGGAACTGATCCGTCCCGGGGGAAATGCCTACACGACTCGCCGTTACGCGGCTTGTCTGCGGGATATGGATTACTACTTGCGCTATGCTACTTACGCCCTGGTGGCTGGAAGTACCGACGTGCTCGACGAGCGCGTGCTGCAAGGTTTGCGGGAAACTTACAATTCTCTAAGCGTTCCCATTGGCCCGACGGTGATGGGAATTAGCATTATGAAGGAGATGGTTAAGGCTCAGGTGGAAGCTGCTGGCTTGTCTGTTGGGCCTTTTTTGGAGCAGCCTTTTGATTACATGATTCGCGAATTGAGCGAACAAGATATTTAAGTCAATTTGCTAGTTCTTGTAGCAGTAAATTGCATTTTTGGCTGGCAGTTAGCAGCAGTTAGATCGATCGCTTTTTTTGGCCTCACAGCCTCCAAGCGATCTTTTTTTTATGGGTTAGACAATTTGAGATTAAAAATTTGAGATTAAAAATTTGAGATTAAAAATTTGAGATTAAAAATTTGAGATTAAAAATTTGAATAATTGGGAATGACTTATGAATTAAAGGTTTGGAGCTTCCCTATAATTGTATTCTTTCTTGAAACTGATGTTAAAAATCCCCAACACATCCCCAGACGAGGCATTTGTTCAGGGGACTTTTGGTTTGGCCCCGATCGACTTGTTCGGCGGTTCTTGCTTCTACTTCGCCGTTGGGGTAAAGAATGTGGATGATATCACCGCTGATGAATGCCAGGGGATTTTCTTGACAATTGCCCTGATTTCTGATAGGAAAGTTAATTATTTTCATAGTCGATCGCCTTGATGGTATGTGTAGCGCTTTTAGCTCCATATAAATCATCCGCTAGTCACAAAAATTATTGTGTGATTCTATGAAGGTTTATCTGTGATCCAAATACACAATCAGAGCGATCTCAGTCACATCCTGTGACCTGGGGGCGATCGCCCCGCGATAATCGCAAAACCAAAATAATCGCCAAAAATTAGCAGTGGGGCTTGTGCGTAAGTGCTAATCTGGTACTGTTCTTAACCCTATCCGTACAGATTAAAAACCTTGGCTAAACAGCGACTAGACACATTATTGGTCAGCCTAGATTTGTGCAGTTCCAGACAGCAAGCTCAGGCTTTGATTCGGACTGGGAAAGTTTCTATCAACCAGCAGATAGTTGACAAACCGGGCACTGAGGTAGATATTTCAGCAAAAATTAATATCAAAGAGCGATCGCGCTATGTTTCTAGAGGCGGTGACAAATTAGCCAAAGCTTTAGAAGTTTTTGCGATTCCCGTTGCAGGCAGAATTTGTCTCGACGGCGGCATCTCCACAGGCGGTTTTACCGACTGTTTGCTGCAAGCCGGCGCCGCCCTAGTGTACGGCATAGATGTTGGCTACGGTCAAGCAGATTGGGGCTTGCGTAACGATCCGAGAGTAATTTTGAAAGAACGCACCAATTTGCGGTACATGACTGCTACTGAGCTTTACGGCGACTCTGAGCGAGCAGATTTGGCGGTAGTAGATGTGTCGTTTATTTCCCTGGATAAAATTTTACCGGCGCTGTGGGAATTGTTGGCACCACCGCGAGAAGCGGTATTGTTGGTAAAGCCGCAGTTTGAGGTAGGGCGCGAGAGAGTCGGGAAAAAAGGCGTAGTGCGAGACTCAGCCACTCAAGCTGATGCGATTTTTCAAGTGTGGAAGGCAGCCACAGCTTTAGGATGGCAGCAACGCGGCTTAACGTGGTCGCCTTTACTTGGCCCGGCCGGTAATATCGAGTATCTTTTATGGTTGGGGATCGATCGCGAACAGGAGCCAGAGCCGAGGGCGATCGAAGAGGATGTTGTGAAAGAACGGATCGCACAAGTCACCAAAGCGGCGGCGCGGGAACTTGTCGATCGATTGTAGATTGTAGATTGATTTCTAGATGTCAAACTAATCAATTTTAAAAGTCAAATTTGGAACTCCAGATTGCTTTAAATTTTCAATTTTTTTTGTCAATCTGACTCCTGAACTTTCACAAGAGTGAATAATTCCATGCAATCATTCAAACAAGCCGGTTCGATTTTACTGTACGTTCTAGGTGTCATTGGGTATGTGGCGATTGTAGCTACTATTGTAGGCGTTTCAATTCTCATCAAGTGGGTCGCTCTGCTACTAGCCGACAAATTATTATATACAATTCTGATTATCGGCGATTTGTTGAGGGGTATCGAAATTATTGAACTGTTAAATATATTGATATTTGCATTTATCGGTATGGGAGTGGGTGTGGCGACAAGGCTTCTACACCCTCAATACGGTCGCAAAATTAGTGCTGCTGTGTTGATAGTTATAGTTCCCTTAGTTTTCATGATTACGCCAGCCATTCGATATAATTCGTGGCTGGAAAAAGTGGAAGAATCGGATAAATTATCGCCTCCGCAAACTGCAACCTTAACGAACTCATTTTTAAATAGAAAAGTAGGATTGCCTGGTTTTATCGGTTATTACGTATACACTGGTCAGTTTCCCGTTATTCCCACCAAACAATCGGAGATGAAAGACCTCGACAGCTTTGAAAAAAAAGTTAATTCCAGATTTGTACAGTTCACAGGTATTGCTCCGACTATTGTTTCTTGGTCAATGCGGGTTTGTTTTTGGCTGATTAGAATATTTTACTTTTCTATAGCGGTAATTGCCACGATCGCCCATTTTAGGGAAGGCGTTATAATTGCCAGACGGTAATACGATTTTCGATTTTCGATTTTCGATTAAAGAATTGGGAATCACTGATGGAAATCGTGGTTTGGAGCTTAGCTACCGTTGGATTTTTTTTTGAGAATTGTATAAGAATAAAAGCAGTAGGGTGCGTCAGATCATAGTTTTTCGATTATTAAGAAATAACCCTCTGCTGACTTTGGCAGCCAAGCTAGAAATTGGAGCCAGGAAGCAGGAGTCAGGAGTCAGGAGTCAGGAGGAAGAAGGAAGGAAGGAGCCAGAATAAGTGTTTTTACAAATATGAGATCCTCTCCAATCTAAAATCTAAAATCTAAAATCTAAAATCGATTGACCCACCCTAGTCAACTGCGATTTTTAGGGCTGAACAATCAGTTGACCAATTTTTATCAAGACTTGAAGAACCGTATAAAGTTCGTTCCTTAGAGGAACAGGTGAAAATATTCTTGATAAGTCATATTTAGGCGGATTCTGAAAGTCTAGCTTGACGAATACAATTTCACTGCCATTTGTCATCGCAGCAAAACTCGGTCTATCCTTGCGGGGATTGACAGTCACGTATGCTAGTGTTTGGGGAAGTGCAGACCTTACTGAAATGGTGGTGCGCTTCGACTCTAAGAGTGTCACCCAAAACTGATTTTGCATCACTAAAACATCAATCCGTCCCTTGAGAGTTTCTACTTCATCATCCTCGTCATCTAAAACAATTTGTACCGATTTTTCAGCCATCATTTTAAAAGGTGGATCGTAAAAACCCGCTCGTTCCAATAGAGGCGAACCCATGATGAGCGTAACGGTTCCTTCTGTAAGGCTTCCATCATTTAAATGATAGAGATATCGCCGCCGAATTAAATTGAGGGCGGCTTTATCGACTTCTGTAATTTCGGGTAAATCTGCATACCATTCTGGGAAAAATTCCTCGGATTCAGTTCGCGTAATATTGAATCGAGATTCAACATCTGCTAAAGTTTGGATGATTTCAGTAAGGGCTGTTGTTTGTGTCATATTTTAAACTCTTGCTGCAAGCGATCGATAATTGTATTACGCTCTATGGTGGCGAGAATTTCTTGAATTACCGTATCTTGTCCCAGGGGGCCCCAGGTGCAGCCTTTTTCTAAATAAACTTGGGCGGCGCGACCGACAGCGTAGGTTCCGTAAGCTGCTAAACTAGCTTGAGTTACAGCGACTCCGGCAAAAGTAGAAAAGCCGATGTGCGGGGCCGCAGCGGCTGCACTTTTGCCAAATCCCAACAGAAAACTGCTACCCAATTCTCCCAAAAGTACGCCGCCAGCACTGGAGAAAATAGTCTGCCAAAGTTTCCCGGCTTCGTAACCAGTCATAGGTAAGCCGTAAAGTCTGGATAAAGAGCGAATTAAGGCTAAATCTGCGACACTTGCTCCCATTACATCTAAGAATGCCACGGGATTTAAACCGACAGCTAAAGCTTTATATTTTGCAAATTGCCAGATTAAATCTTCGGCTTCTGTTTGCCGCAATTTGAGAACGTGACGGGCAATGTGTGCTTCGGCATCTCTAGCTTCAACTAAAGCATTTAGAGCGAGGAGCGATCGACCTTCTCTGTTAAGAATTGTGAGAATTTTATGTTTGAGTTCGTCTATCTGCGGGGGTGGCGACTCCCATTCGTTAGTTACTCTTCCGTCGGACCATTCCACCCGCACTTGCACCGGCGCGGGTTCGGCGGCTACCATGACTATTTCTAATGATTTGGCAATTTTAGGCGGTGATTTTGCCGTAGATTTATCGGAGGAGTTGTGTGGGCGATCGGACAAATTTTCGCTATCTGTTTCCTCTGTTACCTTAGCGGCTGCTAACTGTTCTGAATTTCCCAGCGCTTGCAAACTTTGGTAAATAGCTTTTCTGTCTAATTCTGGATAAAGGTCAATTTTATTAAAAACTAAAATTACTGGTTTTTGAGCTGTTTGCAATTCGCACAGTGCTTCATATTCAGTGCGGGTGATATCCCCTGCAACGACAAACAGAATTAAGTCAGCTTGGCGAGTTACTTGTTTCGCCATTTCGCCGCGCACTTCGCCGCCAACTTCATCAAGTCCGGGAGTATCGATTAATTCTACTTGCACCCCTCCTTTCCCCTCCTTGCCAAGGGGGGGTTGGGGGGATTCGTCGCTGTCAAGGAAGGATAAAGGCACACTCCAACGCACGGAACGCGGCCACTGAGTCACGCCGTTGAGAGGGCCTGTTTGCAGAATTTTTTGACCTAAAAGCGCGTTTAATACGGCTGACTTGCCACGGCTGACTAAACCGAAAGTAGCAATGCGAATGACGTTGTGGTCTAGTTTCTCTGAGGTGGAAGTTAAGATATCTAACTGATATTGCAGCGCCGCTTCTAATTCTGTATTATTCGAGTTTTTTTTCCCTTGGCGCAGGTGGGAATAGCGCGCCAGGGCTTCGCGCAAACTGGCGCGGGCAAGAGATAAGCGATTTTCTTGAAGGGAATTGTCAGCCATTGGCGATCGGCTTTTTTAAGCAGGTATAATTGATCGTCGAATTATAAATCCTATTTCTTATTTTAATACAATTTTTCATAAATTTATAATTTTTTATTGAGAAATTAGGTAGGGACACGGCAGTGCCGTGTCCCTACGGATATCCTGGGCAATCGACCGGATTTAATATCAGATATCCTGGGCGATTGACCGGATTTAATATCAGATGCTGGACTAATTTTAATTGACCCCTGAATTAACGGTTTCTTAAGGGGCTGCGGCTAGGACACGGCACTGCCGTGTCCCTACGGATATCATGGGCTATCGACCGAATTTAACAACATCAGATGCTGGACTACTTCTAATTGGCCGCCGACTTAACGGTTTCGGGCCCAGATACCTGAGATGAAAGGCGACTCGCCACTTGGTTGACGAAAGATTGTAAGAAGGAAACTTGCTGATTTTGCGTAAATACTGCTTGCAAAGTTTTAGTCAACTGGTCGAGATTGAAAATGCCTTTGGGAGCATTTTCCAGTTCTTGACTTTGGAAATATTCAATTAAACTCAGTCCTGCTATTCTGGTAAAATATGCTGCACTAATTCCCTGCACTGCGCCTCCTGCTACATAGGTGACGGCATTGCTTTTCAGCAGTCCAGTAATAGTTTGGGTAGACAGTTCTACTAATCCCAATTTGAACATTTGATTGGCCAAAGTAGCCGCTACTGTCTTAGCTTGGTCTAAGGAAAACTTTCGCTGGTAGATATCGCCGAGGTCGATTACGAGCTGGGTGCTGATGGCGGTTGTTGCTAGCAAGTCTAAAGCGGGAACCGGATTAGCAAACACGGTGGCTGCGGCGATGTACTGATATTGTTCGATAATGGGAAGTGCCCGATCGCGCCTGACTGCATTTAATAAGGTTTTTGCCTCTAACTTGATACTTGCAGCATCGCGCACTGCACTCGCCCAGACCAACTGTTGCCGTTCTTCAGTTAAGATTTTAGTCAATCTTTCCGTCAGTGCGTCGAGTTGAGAGACTTGATTTTCGATGCGTTCTTGAACAGTGCCGTCCGCTTGGTGCCGGCGCACTTTAATAGAATTGGGCGAAGCTGCGATCGCAATTATCTCTTCTGTCCCCAATATTCCTTGCATTTTCTGCTGCAAAGAGTGCAAAACCTGCGACTGCTGTTCTGGTAAATATTGGTCTTGTTTGTTCCAGACTAGCAGCACGCGCTGACCTGCGGCAGCTAGCTGAGATAATGTTTGAAATTCGGAATCTGTGATGTCGCCCGCTGTCACAAACAGCACTAAATCACCGCCGATTTTGGCATCGGCATTTGTATTAGCAAACAGCGCTGCTGTTTCTTGTAAACTAAGCTTTTGCGGGTGTTGAGAGGCCCAATTAGAATTTAAAACTTGAATTAAGGCAGTTTTGCCGACAGCTTTGCCCCCAGTTACGGTAATCCGTAAATCTTGTCTGTCTAATTCGGCTCTGAGCCGATCGAGCTTTGCTGTTAGATTAGCAGGATCGGCAGAGTTTGGAGCTTCTGAAGCCAGCAATTTAATTGCGGTTTCTGAAGCCGCGATCGCTTTTTCGGCTGCTTCCCTGTTGGCCAAGGGTTGCGGGAGTGCGAGTTCTAGTTTGGGGGATTGTTGCTTCCACCACCAATACCCCGCACCGGCAGCCGCCAAGCCGATGAGTGCCGTTTCGCCCATTTCTGAACCCGAATGCTGTAGAGTTTCCAGCAGCCACAGCGCTGCTGAAAGTCCTATTCCGCCTATCAAAATCGGTCGCCGCAAGTTAAGTGTCATTTTTCCCTTCCTGTGGGTATTGTCGCCAAGCTTAACCTTACCGGGCTTGGCCTCCCTCCCTCTATTCCATCGTACCTCTGTGGCATCCAAACTGGCAGGCGGGCGATCCGACTTTTTGCGATCGGGATTTGCGGCCCCGGCGACAATCAACTTTTTGTACTTCTACAAAGAGGGAATGAAGGGCTGAAGCCCTCATTACAAACCCATAGATTTTTACAGGATGTTGCCAACAGAATAGTTAATTTTTGCTTTATTTTGATAATGCTTGAAACTGCGCTTCAAAAATATCAATTATTTGTTTGGGAATTGCTCGCGGGCGCATGGTGGTAACTTCAACCCAAACCCAAAGCGCCTCTGCTTTTAACAAGATTTCGTCACTTCCAGCTAAGCGAATTTCGTAGCGGCGGACAGCGCGCGGGCCGCGCATTTGTTCGATCCAAGTAGATATCTCCAATCGATCGCCCGAGGCGGCCGATCGCAAATAGTCAATCTCTATCCGCCGCATTACAAAGACGCCGCCCAATTCCCGGTAGCGATCGAGTGTAAATCCCAAGTGTTCTAAATGTTCGATCGCAGCGTGTTCTAAATAATGCTGGTAAACAGCATTATTTACATGACCGAGGGCGTCCATTTCATAATGTCGCACTCTAATTTCTGTAGTAAATGGTGTCAATTTCTCACCTTTCCACTTGTTGCGGTATTTTGTAGTTCCGAGTGCGATCGCACTCGGGGTCGATACTCGCTCGGAACTAATTGCAAGGTACACTAATCATAGTTGAAACGCCACTACTTCCAGGTTAATATTAGTCGTGGAAGCACGGCCGGTGAGCACCTTGGTTTTTTCACAATACACTGGCTTAAAACCCTCAGTCTCGGTTAACCCAGTTTCGTGGTTCTGAGTGCGTCCCCGACTAAAACTTTGAGAAATCGGACGGGTAATTGTTTAGTCTCCCAGACAAATCCCTAAACCGCGGGCCGTTTTAACCAGAGTACCATTGAACTCTACAGGTCTGTATTTGGCGATCGCATCTTCCAGAGGAACGCTCACAACTTCCCGCTTTTGCCAAGATACCATGCAGTCGTATTTCTCTTCGGCAACTAAATCAACTGCTGCTACGCCAAAAGCCGAAGCAATTAATCTTTCTAGCGGTGAAGGAGTTCCCCCGCGTTGAGTATGTCCCAAAACGGTGACGCGAGTTTCTGCACCGCTACAGTCAGAAATTGTATCAGCTAAATACTGACCAATTCCGCCTAATCGACTTTGACCTAAGCGATTTGTGTGCATTACTAACTCGCCTGCTTCTGTGCGAACTGCCTCTGCTACTATAATTAAACAGTAATTTTTTCCCCGGTCTTGGCGTTCTTGAATTTGGGCACAGATTTGGGAAATTTTGTAAGGGATTTCGGGAATCAGAATTATATCAGCTCCCCCAGAAATTCCGGCACTAATCGCAATATGTCCAGCGTCGCGTCCCATGACTTCAACAATCATAACCCGACTGTGACTGGCCGCAGTAAAATGCAAGCGATCTAGTGCTTCAGTAGCAATATTGACAGCCGTATCAAAACCGATAGAACGCTCAGTAATTCCGACATCATTATCAATAGTTTTAGGAATAGCAACTAAATTCAAATTACCTTGTTGAGCAATCTTCCTGAGAATGGCGAGACTGCCGTCGCCACCAATGCCAATTAAGGCATCCAAACCTAATTGATGATAGCCTTCGATAATATCCTCAGCACGATCGCGTAGACTTCCATCAGGCATCGGGAAGGCAAAAGGGTTGCCCTCATTTGTCGTGCCTAGCATCGTACCGCCAATGGTGAGCCACGAGTCTACTTTCTCAATATCCAAGGGAATTGCTTGAGGGGGACGACTCATCAATCCCTTCGTGGCTTGACGAATGCCCATCACTTTCCAATTGTAAGTTCCCGTTGCGCGGTGGACAACGGCTCGGATAACTGCGTTTAAGCCTGCACAGTCACCCCCGCTGGTGAGGATACCGATACATTTTTGTTCTCCCATAATTAATGCCCGACTTTTGTTACTCAGAACATGAGTTGATATTTTTAGAGCCCGATCGCCCAATCCTGATTTTCGACGTAAATAGGTAAGCGAAAATAAACTTTACTCTGTAACAGAATGTAAAGCTATCATAACTTTTGTGATTGCTTTCATAAGAGATCGCTCATTCAGGGAGCTTTTCACTCGCTTTTGACTACTTATGTATTTTTAAGCTTCATCGATCTAATGGAGTGCCTCATCTCTGACGCATCCCACAAGTTCGATCGCCAACTAAGTAGCATCGCCAATCACCGTCTCCAACAAAACATCAATTTTACTTCGGATTGAGCCGTTTAGAAACTTGGTTAATTATACCGCTGAGAATAGCACCGCCCATAAGAATTCCGAGGGCGGGATTAAATACGGGCTGCCAGAGACTGTACCACAAATCAAAACCGAGATTCACCCCTGTCGATCGACCTGCTACTGCGATCGCAAACCACGCAAAACTGGCAAAGACGAAAAATACATCAGCTACTAAAATCAAGTTGAGAAAGTTAAGAAATTTATCTTTCATTGTCGAGGGTTCCTTTTGAGTGTATATGTGTCAAGTTTTGGCAAGCGGTTGGTAATGGAGCGGATCGATAGCTGCAACTGGCGATCGAATAAAGATAAAATATCATTCAATTGTTTTCGCGCACAGGCTGTCAAAATATGGTTCGCTATACACTTCCTCAAAGCCCCGAAATTATTTTAACTGTCAAGGGGAAAGATTCAGCCAAAGCCCGGGAAGAAGCGATGGATCGGCTGATGGATCTCATGGATGAGGGCAAGCTGCCTACGCAACTCGTGGAGGGATTTGGGCCCAAGCAGTTTGTTGAAGTTAAGGATATCGAAGATGCTGCGTCTGACGGCGAGGACGCGATTACTGAAGCAGTCCAGATTTTGAGCAATTTGGCAAGTCTCAAATTGAAAGTCATGGAATCCCGCGAAGAAGCACTCAAAATCCGGGCGGCGATCGACATTTTATTTACAGATGAGGCTGTGACTGCCGAGGAAATTGGTCGTTTGAAAGATGGTTTCAAGGTTCTCAAAAACTTCGCTCAAGCTAATGTCCGCTATCGAGAAGCTAGAAGTAAAGCCGAAGAAGCAAGGGCAATTCTCGACGAAGCTTTGCAATCTGTAGAACCGGAAAACAAGGCGCAAAAATCCGCGAAATAGTAGCAGGTTGGGTTGAAACTCACATCAGGCACCATTCTCAAAAACAGGCTTTCCGGCCTGTTCCACGAGTGAATTTTATTGTGGAACAGGCCGGAAAGCCTGTTCCTAAAAAACTGATTGAGAATGGTGCAACATCTCAGTTGAAACATATTTCTGTCATTGCGCTCCGAAGGGAAGCAATCACCGAGGTTTGCGATTGCTTCGTTTCTTTATTCGGACATACAATAACTGGCGTTGCTGAATTGATGTATGATATAGCGATCGAGAGCAAAGTTGACGAAAAACAATGAACAGCAAATTAGAGTC